>JAITDF010000133.1 GCA_031282705.1 Opitutaceae bacterium
GAGGGCGAGAGGCGCGGTGAGGGTGATGCCGTATTGCACGGTGCCTGCGCCCGATTCGCCCGCGGCGTGTCCGGTGACACGGAAATAAGGCGCGCCCAGTCCGGTGTTGGCCGGGTCAATGGGCGCTTGATGCAGGGCGGTAATGATTGCGCTGAGTAAATCGCTGGGCAGGGGCGCGCCGTCCGCGCCGAACAGGGGGCGGTAAAGTAACGCGATGGCAAGCGTCTCGCGGAGAGTGAGGGCGCCCATGTTGGCGGCGGTTTCGGCGCCGTCGGCGCTGCCGATTAAGATGACGGGTTGTTCCAGCGTCCCGAGACCTTTGGAAAGGGTAAATTCCAACCCCTCTTTATCCTCTATGAAAATCTTACATGTCTCCAGCGCGGGCGTGGCGGCGAGGATGTCGCGGGCGCGCTGTTGCAGGGCGAGGAGCGGATTGGATGCGGTGACGGCCATGATGATTATAGTCCCTCCGCGTCGGAGGGTTGGCGGTGGAGGCGGCGGGGTAAGATGACGGGGACGGGCGCGGGGAGCTTGTCCGTGGGGGGCGGCTCTTCGGGGGGTTGCTCGATGGCGAGGCGTCCGGCTGCGGCGTCGCGCAGGCGGGCAAGGGCGTCGTCGTATTCGGCGCGGCGGGCGTCGGTGGTGAGGCCCACGTCGGGGAAGCGGGTGAGCAATTCCCAACGGGCGATGGCGAGGACGGTGGATAGGAGGGAGGCGGGAATTGTCCCGTCCCCTCCCAATCGGTTGCGCGCACAGGCGGCGATATAGCCGCGGGCCAACTGGACGGCGTCGGCAAGCGCGCCGGGAAGGGGGTCGGGTTGACCCTCTTCGACGGCGGTGCTTTGCGCGGCGCGTTTCTCCGGCGCGGTGAGGGCGCGGGAGATGTCAGCGGGCGTTGGCGTTATCCACATGGCGCGGTGGCGTTCGGTGTTTTAGGCGGTGAGAACGAGGCGCTTGGCGCAGTTCGGGTTCGTGGCTTGCACGTCTTGGCTCCAGTCCATTTTCAGCACTTCGCCGCGCCCGTCTTCGGTTTCGTAGGTTCCCGGCACCATCCATTTTCCGTTTAACCTGAATGTCTTCATGAAAGACGGGTCTCGGCGGGTGGGGTTGCTGTGACGGGCGAAGAGGAGGATGTCGTTTTCGAGCACGAATTTTATGTCCTCGTCTTTGCCTTCGGGGGCCGAGTCATAGACCATCATGGAGACGCGGGCCTCCGGTTTGCCAAGCAAGAGACCACCCACGTCTTCGACGCCCGGGTTGATGAGACCTTTGGTGCCGATGCCGACCGTGAACTTGCCGCTCACGCTCTTATGGTTTTTGAATTTCACCCAGGCGGCTGCGCCGAAGAGAATGCCGACGCCCATCAACGAGCCGTATTTGGCGGCTTTGATGATGGAGATGATTTTTTCGTCGAGGGTGGCAATCAGGTCGAGTTTTTCTGTTGCGAGCGAGATGGATTCTCCTGCGCCGACAGCGGCGAGGGCGGTCTCGCTCACGATTTTTTCGTGAGAAAGGGCGCCGATTTCCGCGGCCAAGGCAGCGGCCTCTTGGATGACGCTCTCGTCGGCGTCTTTCTCTATATGGTCAACGGGCACGTCGAGGGCGTGCGGGTGACAGTTGTAGGTGGCGTCGGACGCGGACCATCCGATGCGGACGGCGGCGCCGCCGCTGGCCCGCCTTGTGTCGGGGACGAGAAACCGGCTCTTTTCCGAGTATTTTTTGAAGAACCCGACGGGGGCGCTCACACCGACGGTCGGTGCGAGGAAGTCCGCGATGGGCTGTGTTGCTGCTTGGGCCGCGCCTT
The DNA here is from genome assembly GCA_031282705.1 of Opitutaceae bacterium. Taxonomy (GTDB): domain Bacteria; phylum Verrucomicrobiota; class Verrucomicrobiia; order Opitutales; family Opitutaceae; genus Termitidicoccus. The sequence continues at coordinate 1,805 of JAITDF010000133.1, forward strand.
GGCTGTATTCCAAGAGGGTGGCCTTTTTGGTGATGTCTGAGAGTCTGCTCATAGTGATTTGTGTTTAGCGATTAGTGGTGTGTGTGGTTGTCGTGGGTGATGGTTAGGCGGACGGGATTACCTTGGCGTTCCCCAGCCCCCACGGGCGGATGAGCACGGCTTGTCCATCCACGCCGTCCTCTTCGGCGATGCCGATGTAGGGATACGTGCCTGCGCCGGATGTCGGCATCTGGCGGATTCGGCCCACGGCGGAGGCGGCGGTCGTGACGAGCTTGCCGCGCCCGATGGCGCCTTCCGCGAGGATGCGGACTTGCGTGTCGGGCGAGAGCGGGAGCACGGTGACTTGGCCGGGCGCCGGATTGCCATCTATGATGACGTAGGGCGTGGGGTCGGTTGTGCCGTCGGGCGTGCGGACGCCTCCGGCATACATTCCCGCGAGCAGCCCTTCTTTTCCGGTCAGGTCGCCGACGGCGGTCAGCGTCAGGACGCCGACCTTGGTGTTGGTTTGGAGATTATCCATAGTGGTTCGTGATTAGTTGTTAGTTGTTAGTGGCGTGATGGTGTGATGGTTAGGCGGCGGGGTGCTCGCGTTCGGCGAGCGTCCAAGCTTGGGTGAAGGTGAGGCGCGGGTTTTCGGCGCGGAGTGTGTTCGCGCGGTTGCGGATGGCGGCGGCTTTGGCGCCGTCGGCGCGGTCCGGTGGCGTGGTGCCGGGCGCGGTGGCGGGATTTTGGGGCGCTTCGCGGTTGGTCAGCGGCTCCTTGCCTGTCGCGGCGGCGGGCGCTGCCTTGGCGGGCGGCTTGATGACTCCGAGGAGCGCGAGGGCGTCGGCGCGGTTGGTCAGGTAGATGCGGGTGAAGGTCTCGCGCTGCTGCGCGTCTTCTATCCCGTATTGGGTGGCGGCGGCGTCCGCCTCCTTTTTGCGATTCTCGACAACTTCGGCTTCGGCGGCGGTTTTGCCGTCCTTCAGCTTTCCTATTGCGGAAACGATTTCGGCTTCGGTCGCCGTCTCCGGCAAACCGAGCGCGGTGGCTATGGCTTTCATGTCTGTTTGTGTTGGTGTGGTGTTGGATTTGGTTTCGGATGTCGGAGCGGTCGCTCCGGCGGTAATGGATTGGGTGGTTTCGGCGAGGGCGGCGGCGAGGGCGGCGGCGGTCTTGCCGGAGGCATAGACTTGCTGGATGAGTGCGGGGAGGTCGGCGCGGAGGCGTTCGGCTTCGGCGGCGAAAACGTCATCGGTGGCGGTCGCGAGGGCGGCGAGGCGGTCTAACATGGGTTTCCAGTCTTCGGCTTCGGCGGCGGCTAGTTTATCGGTGAGTTCGGGCGGGATGACGGGGGCGGCGGGCGCAGCGGGCGCGGCATCGCGGTTGCTGATGGGCATCAGGTCTTTGAGGTTGGGCTTGTTCGTCAATGCCACGTCAAGGAGGCGGTCGGGGTGAAATTTGCCCAACTCGTCCTTGGTGCCTGTCCACACCGGAGACGTGAATCGGTAGCGGCCATTGGTTACGGCGGCGGCGCCGTCATCCGTCCATTGGGGTTTGCCCCACAGTCCGGTGTTGCGCGCTTGGAGTTCGACGAGCCAGCCGGCGGCGGCGGTTGGTTTGTCGGCGTCATGCGAAAAGTGGTCAAAATCCACGAGGATTTTGGGGCGTCCGGCATTCTCCCAATTTTCGACGATATTCTTCACGTCTGCCGGGAGAACCAACTGCACCCCCTGTTTGTGCCAGTGTTCGCCGTGGCTGGATAAGTGAATCCAGCCATCGGAAGCTAACTCAAATCGGTTAAAAAGGACGTATTTCATGCGAAAAAGGTCAAAAAGTGGCGGGTGAGGGCGAAAGTGGCTGGTGGACGCGCGGCGCGATGGCACCTTGCAACGGGCTTGCAACGGTCGCCAAGGCGCCGGAATCGAAAACGCGGGTAAGATTACGTCCCGACGCCCAAACGGGGCGGAAATCGAAAATTTGACGCCCTTCATGGGACGAATGGGACGAATGAGACGAATGGGACAACGAGGCCGGGCGATGCGGGCGAGTGACGTTTCTCACTTTTGAGTTTTCACTTTTGGTGCTCATCCGATTGATGCGCTCCTTTCGCGTTTGGCGGCCCGGCGGGAACCGTCCGGCGGTAAAAAGAGGTGAATTTCTCCCGGGGCGGTGGCAGTGGCGGCGGCGCGCAGGGAAAGCGCGAGGGCGGTGCATCGGTCGGAGTGCCCTTCCTTGGTGCGGGGCGCGGCGTAGCTGTATTGGCCTGCGTGGATGGTCTGACGCATTGAATGCAGGTCTTCCCGGATTACGGGGTCAATCGGGATGCGCAATTTCACCGGAGGCTCAAAGGCGCGGCGGAGTTTGGGGAAGATGTCGCGTTTGAAGGGCGCGGAAAAGGTGCATAGCTCCAGCTTGCCGAGGTGGTGTTTGGCGGGGTCGTAGATGCCGACGCCGCGCTCGCGGGCGAGATAATCTCCGAGGCCGATGCCCGGCCCGGTGTAGTCGAAACACACGCGGCGGGCGGCGCGGGCGCGGATGGCGAGCGCGGCTTGCTGGTCGGGGGTGGACACGTTTTTGAGCACCAGCACCTCGCGGGTAACGAGCACGTCGCCGACGCGCTCATGCGTCCAGCAGACGGTGGGGTCGCTCACGCGCCCGAAGTCCACGCCGCAATAGATAGGATGGCGACGGGTGTCGGTGAACAGCGCGGGGTCGGCGAATTGGGTGGCGGCGGCGCTTTCGGCGTTCGCGATGATGTCGTAGGGGAGCAGGAAGCTGTCGCTGTCGAGGAAGACGCACTCAAATTCCTGCGGCCATAACTCTTCATTGTCAAAGCCCGCCCGAATCTCCGCGACGTATTGCGCCGCCGTCTTGCCTTTCAGCCGTCCGGTGGCCTCCCATTCCTTGGCCGCTTCGTGGATGGTGGTCTTGTGAAGAGACCAGTGAATCTTTCCCGTGCCGTTCTGCGCTTCTTCGCAAAGGGTATGGAACTTGTTTCCGCGTCCCATCGGCGTGGACATAACGCGGATTTTCTTCACCCCACTCATTGGGTTTGTGATTACCGCATAGACCGCCGCCCAAACCGCCTCGGAGTCCTCAAAGAAAGCAAACTCGTCGAGAATGAGTGAACCCGTGAAACCGCGCAGGGATACGGGGCGTCCGGGCAGGGCGTAGATTTTGCTGCCGTTGGGAAATGCTATGACCTTGGCCTTGATGCCAGCCTCGCGGGTGAGGCCTTCCACTTGCTCCTCTGTCTCCGCGATGGCGACGGCGGCGGCTCGCGCCCAGTCCTTACATTTCTCCAATGTCTCAATCGCCTGCCGCTCCGTGGGGGCGGCAATAATCCAATTCGACTTTGGGTTTGCGAGGGCGTCGGCAACTGCCTCGTAAGATGCGGTGAAGCCTTTCCCCGTCTGGCGCGACCACAAGGCCAGCTTAAAGCGGGAATCATCCAGCGCGTATTTGCGCTGGAACGGCAGTAATAGGTCGTATGGGCGGAAGTCACTCATCGGATGCCAAAGACCTCCTTAATCCGGCGTTCCCGCTCTTCGGGGGTAAGTTTGGTGTCTCCGGCGATGGCGGTGGCGGCGGAGCGGTCGCGTTCCAGCGCGGCTAATCGTTCGCGGGCAAGGGCGAGGTCGCTTTCGAGTTTGCGGGCGCGGTCATCTCCGGCACGCGCCCGGGCTAAAATGCGGGAATAGGTCTCGCGCTCTTTGGGTGTGAGTTCGCGGGCGTCGTCGGATGAGAGGAGGTCGTAAGCATCCGCCGCGAGGAGGGTTTCCGCCGCCTCTGCAAAGGTCTTTCCGCCGCTTTGCACGGCGGCGATTTCGCGGGCGCGGTCCGCCTTGGCGCGGAGGCGGGAGACGTAATCGGCAAGCGTCCCATCTCGGAAATTGCTCGCGGACATGCGGGAAATGGAGATGCCGCGGGCGGAGGCGAGGGCGCGAATGCGGGCAAGTGTGCGTTGGCCGGGAGGCAACGCGACAATCGCCCCGCAAAAGGCGTCCAAATCCTCCTGCGCAAGGGTGGATGAGAGGGTGTCGTGGTGCGGCGTCATGGGGGATTTTTCGCCCGTTTCCGGCTCAGCCGGCTGCGCACCTTTTTCCAATAGATAATCCGCCAAAGTGCCGTCGCGGAAATTGGTGGCGGACATAAGAGAGATGTCCCCCACGCCGCGCTCTTGGGCGCCCGTGCGAATGCGCTCTAATGTGCGCTGTCCGGGAGGCAATGCGGCCAACTCCGCGCAAAACGCGGCGAGGGCGTCGGGCGTGAGCGTGGTCGTGATGGTGTCGCGGCGAGGCTTCATTTTTTGAATTACGAATTACGAATTGAGTTAGCGGGGCGGTTAGGAGGCGAAGATGAGGCCCGCCTCTTTCAACACGGAGACGCCTTTGGCCGTGGCGCGCCAACGGCGGATGCCGCCCAGTTCATCTATTTGGGATACGACCAGCCCGCGTTCGGCCATGTCGCGGAGCACGTCGCGCAGGGCGGCGGGTGTGAGGCCGGGAAATCCTTCGTCGTTCGCTTGCTGGCACAGGCATTTCTCAGTTTGCGGGATGTCCGTGACGTGGAGAGTCACCAAGGCGAACTGTTCCACTTCCAGCGTCGTTATGGGTGTTTCGTCGTGGGTCATTTTTTGAGTCCTGACAACAGGAGTTGGTCTATTTTGGAGTTTAGGCGGTTTACGTCTCCGGCGGTCTTTTCGACGCTAACCTTGGTTTCTCCAATTTCGCGGCCCATGTCTTCCACCTTCGCAAACAGCTTGTCGGACAACACTCGATTGCGCTCGTAGCGTTCGGCGGCTTCCTCGCGGTCGCGTTTGTATTCGAGGCGGGTAACGAACTCGTCTCTGAGCGGCGGGTCGCGGCGGAACAGGCTTCGGATTGCGCCCGCGCCCGCGGCGATGGCGAATAGCGCGGCGCACACCCACCCCATCCCCACCGCACTGTCGGGCGCGGGCAGGGGAAGGGGTGCGGCTTGGGCCGTGGTTGTGGTGGCGGTGGTGTTCATGAGCGTAACAGGGCGAAGAGGAGCCATGCGGCATTGCTTGCCACGCACAGGGCGAACATGACGCGGGCGATGAAACGCCATTCGCGCACCTCGTCGCACAAGTGCGGGTAGTCGCAATGCACGGTATGCGTCATTGCGCGTCCTTTCCGGTCGCGGGTTCTTCGACGCCGAACGGCGCGGCGGCACCCACCTCGTATTCGAGTTGGGCAATGGTTTTTAGGGCGTCCCGCGTCCACTCCGGCGCGGCGGATGCGGCTGCGGTAAAGTCGGGCCGTGCCATCAGGCGCGGTGTCTGGTCGAGCGTCACCGTGCTTTTGTGCGCACAGCCTGACGCCGTCAGCGCCAATGCCGCCAAAATCGCGAACCCCGGCACAGGCTTGCGCCACAAGGCGCGGGCGTGCCCCAACGCATACGTGCCCAGCGAGACCGTCCGCCGTGCGGCAGCCCACAGTTCACCCCACCAAATTAGTGCAAGATTCACAGGGCACTGTCCTTTCCACCCGCTTGCGCGGCGCCAATACCGGCGTCAATGTCCGCCAGCTTCGCGCTCAGCGCGTCGCTTGCCGCTTTTTTGCTTTGGGCGCGACTCCACGCCCATTCGTCATAGACGCCCCAAATGGCGCCGATGCCTGCCGTGACGCTGCCAGCGGCTGCCGTCCACGTCGCTTCGGTTATGATGCCTTTCGCGGCGAGCACCCCGCCGACAAGGGTCAGCAAGTGCCGCACAAGGCTTAGGATGGTGTCTTTCATGGTGTTTCCTTCGGTTGTTTTTTTCGGTTTTGATTGCCGTTTGAGCGGCGTTGCAAAAAGGGTGCGGGAGCGGGTGCGGGGGCGGGCGTCACCTTCCAGCCGAGGTGTTCGGAGATTTCCGCCGCATCCACGGCGTAACCAGCGGCGGCGAGCTTCGCCACGCCGTCTATATACGCCGCCGAATCGTCGCCTTCGACGGGGGTGAGCGCAAAATAAGCGAGGCGGGGTTGGCCGGGGAATTGTTGCGAGAGTAACACGCGGTCTATCTGTCGCTGGAAAAGCTCGGAAATGGCGCGGGCGTCACCCGTCGCGAGGCGGGCAAACACGTCCGCTTGCTGCTGGGCGGCGCCGCTGCCGATGCCTTGCGGCATGGCAAGCGAGGTGAGGAGTCCGCCGGTGCCCGCGAGGATGAGTTTGCGCTGCAAATGGTCTAATCGTGCGCCGAAAATAGAGGTGTCGCGGGGCGCGGGGTTGGGCGTCCATGTGCTTCCGGCGGGGAGCGCGGCGTCCGCGCCTTCGTGCAAGGCCTTCGCCACCTCCGCGAATTTTTCGGTTTCCGGCGAGTCCGGCGGGGCGGTCACTACGCCGTTGGGCAGGCCGAAGATTTCGATGAAGGCGTCCCAGTCTTTTTCAACGAGGTTTTCCCTGACAAATTTCACGAGCGCGATTGCGCATAAAGGGGTGTCCACCTCGCGGATGAGCCAGCTGGTGGCGTCAAGCGTGTGCGTGTCTGGCAATCCCTCAAACGAGGTGGACAAGGCTTGCGGGTTGTAGCGCCAGCGTCCGGTGGTGCCGTCGCGCACGATGTTCCACTGGTTGACGGGTGTAAGGCGAATGTCGGGGGTGCGGGCATCTATCTCCACATGGGCGAAGCCGCGCCACGCGGCGGTGGCGAGGTGCGCGATGGCGGCATAGAGGCCGTCAATGCGCTCGTAGCTTCGGCGCAGGGCGGCGCGTTGCTCGCTCGCCAATGCCTCGTCGTAGCGGCTGTCGCTCTCGCTGACGGTGCGGATGTCCCATTCCATTTCGACGAGGGCGGCGCGGCGGCGGGTTACGATGGTGAGCAGGTCGGCGTCGGCGCTCTCAATGCCGAGGGCGGGCGCGCCGAGCGTCCACATCACGTCGGCGTAATCGCCGCGCACGTAGCTTTCGAGGAGGCGGGCGGCGCGGGCGAGGGTGAGGCCGCGGCGGGGGTTGAGGGCGTCGCGGTAGCGGTTCCACGCTTTGAGGGTGGCGGTGAGGCTGCGACTCATTGTGCGCCTCCGATTCTATGGGACGAATGAGACGAATGGGACGAATGGGACGAATGGGACAAGGGGACAATGAAAGGGGAATCCCCACCACGGCGCCGCGACATCCATCCCCGTTTGTTTGGCCGCGGACCGTGATGAGGAAATTGAAGCGTCGCGGGGAAAACGAAAGGAAAACCCCGCTTCGGGTCCGGGGACGCTGGCGCCCGTCGCGGGGAGCACGCCCGCGCAATCTGGATAGTGGCTCCCGCCGCTTGTGCGGCGGCGGGAGAAGTCCGGCGTGGAGGGTTGATGGTATTGCTACCTTTTTCCTTCAACGGAGCCGCCGCGTGTGCGGCGGAACCATCCCGTCCGGCGACACTCTTCTCCGCCGAAACGCCCGCGCATCCCTCACCCCGACGAAGTCGGGGGAAGGCGTGTGTCGCGCTGGCGTGCTCGGTGGCGATGTGTGTCATGCCACCAATTTATCACGATGCAGTGTATAGCGCAAATGACCGCCGCGATTGCCGTGATTTCCGCGCTGGTATTTTCAGAAAAGTGAAGATTTCCGGCGCGACTCGACGCGGGACATCCACAACCGATAACGCTGAATCACGGCGATGTGTCTCATCAGATTGCGGTATCCATGTCCGGCGGGCACGCGCTCGTGTCCGCACGGTGGCGGCGGAGATGCGCCCAGTCCGGGGATGGCGGCGGTGGCGTCGCCGTCCAGCCAGCGCTCGTATTGGTAGCGGAACATCCTCCACGCCGTCGCACCCGTGCGCTCGCGCTGGCATCGCTCGTGCAAACCCACGAACCACTGCAGGAAGGTCGCGTTCACCCGTGCCGTCCCGCCCTTATAGTGGCGGAACAGCGCGCGCCAACCTTTCCGCCGCCACTCGCCATATAGGATTCGCAGCCGCGTGTAAGAGAGTCCGAGCGGCGCAAGCTCTCCCGCCGCAAGTGTCTCCAACGCGCGGGAGCGCTCTCGGGCGCGAAGGGGAAGGGAATCAAAGGCCGCGTGTAGCGCCGTCACGCGGTCACGCTCTCCGGTGGACAATCCATAGAATACGGCGACATCTGCATCGTCGGACAGGTCTGGGAATAGCGCCGGAAGCAATTTTTCCATTTCCGAATTGTGACACAAAACTCATGCGATTCAGCAAAATTTCACCCCTCGAAAAACACGCTGAATTTGCTCGCTGGGGTATGGGGTGGAGCGTCCATGCACGGGTGTTACATACCACACCCATACCGTTCGTTCGCCTTGACGGTTGGCGCAGTGCTTTGACCTGCGCCCAAGGCAACATAACTCGGCTCGAACTCCTCTGCGCGCTGCTTGTCGCGGAACTGGAATGGAGCCAGTCGGAATGCTTGCGCAACGGCATGACTCCGCCGACACGCTACCGACCTCCGCTCTGGTTCCCCTCGCAACCGCCCAAGGATTAGGCCGTCTTGCGCACACGGGCGGCGCGGCTCTTGGGGCTGTGCCCGCCCGTGGACTGCTCAACGGGTTCGTGCGCGCGCTCCCCTTTACGGAAGGGGACGCCGTCGTTGATGATTTCTTCTGTGCGCTTGGGAGCGGGTTTGGTCTCCGTCCGTGTCTGTGTCGTAGTGGAGTCGAGATGGACGGTGAACGTTCCGGTCGTGGCGGCGTTTGCGATGAATGTTTTGAGCGCCAGCCGAGCCAATTGGCTGGAAGACACCCCACTCCTTTGGGCGATGCGTTCCAACTGTTCGGGAATCTCATCCTCAACCCTGATGTGGATGTAACCGGATTTTTTCATGGGGACTTTGTGACACAATTTTTCTCAAAAAAACAGTTTGCGATTGTGACATTTTTTGTCACTGTGTCTTCGCAATGTTAATACAGCGCTCAACACAAAAACCAAAACTTTACGTCTGGCGGAACGTCCGCCTCGACGAGGAGACGAACGCCGCCGTAGCGGAACAAGCGGCCTCCTACGGCGTGTCGCAAAGCGACCTCGTCCGGTTCGCGCTCGCCAAGGGGCTGGAAGCCTTTCGGCGGCGCGGCATCACCCTGACCCCCACGCGCGCCCCGCGCGGCTCGCGGCAAGTGTCGGGAGGTGCGCGCTGAGGCGCCCGCCCCTCCATCCCCTTTTCGCCCCGGGCAATCACGTCCGGGGCAAAAACCAAAAAACGAAACGACAATGACAGACACAGACACCAAAACTGAAGACACCCCGCCGCCCGTCGTAAGCGTCCGCGCTTGCGACGTGGTGAAGCGTCTCATGGATACCGGGCACATCCTCGCGGCACGGCACTTGCTCGACGACATCACCGAGCAGAAAGAAATGCTCTCGCTGATGCCGCACGGCGACACCGCGCGCGAATGGCTCACGTTGGGCGACGAACCTATCACTCAGGACATCGCCCTGATAAAGGCGGAGAATTGCCCTCCCGCGCGGTTGCGCGCCGCCCTGCGCGGCAAGGATTGCGTGGCGGTGACCATCTCCGTGTTTCAGTCCACGGTGAAGCAACGCGAGGTGCTTTCCATCATCAATGCGCTGTTCGCCGTCGCGAAAGACGCCGCCGCGAAAGGCGACAAGGACGGGAACGGGGGTGCGATATGACACCCGCCGTTGTGATGGCGGCGTTCGCCGCAGCCGCGCTTCAGTTCGCGAGCCAAACTTTGGCGGGAGAGAGCCAAACGGCAGGATGTTCCACCTTCACGACAGTCCCCTCGACGTTCACGGGTGCGCCCGGTTTGGCGGCGAGGAGCGAGGGGGGAACCGCCCCGCAATCGCAGAACACCAAGAAGTGGTCTGGGCCGACATCGAATGTCACCACCACGTTCCGTTCAGTCCGTGGTGGCACACCGGACAACTTGCCGGAATTCCAAGACACGGATTTCCCCATGCCCCGCTCCGAGGCAATTGCATCGCGCAACGAGAGCGGGTTCTCCGAGAAATATCCGTCAAATATCCAAAGCGGCGTGGAGCGTGAATCCGGCGCGGAAGCGGCGGGAGAGGGGTGGATGTCGTTCGCCGCCGTGTGGGGAAGCTGGCTGTTTTGTGTTTTGTCCGTGGCGGCGGCGATTGTGCCGTTTGTCATCAGGGGGTTGGGCGGAAGTTGGAAAGCCGGATTGGAAGGCAGATGCTTCATGCTCTGCGGAGCGTCGCTGCTGGCGCCGTTTGTCGTGTTGCTTGTGTATGAGACGAATCGGGACTCCAACCACCACACGCCCGCGACGAGCGCGAATCCACCCATCACGATTGCGAGCCAGCACAGCCGCGACTGCAAATCCGGCGGTTCGACAAGGAATGATGCGGTTCCGGCGGCGGAAGCAACAAAGCCGGACACGAATACAACTTTGGCGGAAAAGCTACGGGGACAGATGTTCACGCTCTTCGCCATAGTCGCGTTATGTGGAAACGCAATGCTCGTCGTTCACATGGGAAAATCGTCGAAAGGAGGCGCACAATGAACTGGTTGCGCAAGTTGGCGGCGGCGGTGAACTGTCTGCGCGGGGAGGTGTGCCAGACCATCTATTTCTACGAAACTGGCATTCGCATCACCTTTTTCGCCAGTCGGTGGGAGGTCTATGAACTCTCGGGGCCGAAACACGAAAGGCAAATCGAATCCGTGTTTCCCTGCACCGGCAAGGGCTATGCCTATTATCTGCGCAAGGCGAACGACGGCAAGCCAGCCAAATACCTGCTGTTTCTCTTTGTCCCGCCGCGCACCGACCCGCCGACTTCCTCCTATTGCATCATGGAGCCGGAACTGAGCGGCAACCTCGCCGCCGATGCCCCGCTTATCCGCAAGCAGCTGCTCGTCGAGTGCGCCCCCGACCGCCATGACGCCGACAAATCCCATTACAGGATAATCGCGGAGATTCACTATGACAAATACACCCGCCCCTCGCGCAACACGCCCCTGCCCCCCCTTTCGCCCGCCTCACGTTGAGCCGGGCAAAAACAAACAACCAACCAAAAAAAACCGAAACAATGAGCAAGAAAACCAAACACACGGCCTCACTGGTCGCGACGTGCCGACACACCACGCTGGAATGCGAATCCTCTTGGATTTCATACCGCGACGCTTGGCGCAAAGCACCGAACCGCACGACGGGTAAACTGGCCCGCCAAGCCGCCAAAGAATACACTACCGCCCTCCTCACCGAACTCCACGAGGTGCGCCGGACGGATGACACCGAAGCTCTCGCGACGGTCACCACGGAGGCGATAGCCGCCGTGGAAGACATCTGGGAGTGCAAGTTTCGCGGCCCGGAACTGCGCGATGCCTGCGATGCGTTGATACTCCTCGCGCACAAGCCGAATGACGAGACCGCCAAACTCGAAGACGCCGCCGACAAGGCCCGCGAACGCTGGCGCAAAGACAGGGACGAACGCCCGAGCACCAAGGACGCGGTCGGCGAAGACGAGGACACCAGCGCGTTCATTCTCCTTTCGACGTTGAACCAAATGCTCGAAACGGCGGAGGCGGGGATGGATGACGAATCCTATCCGCGCGTGATAAACCTGCGTCACCTTGCGCGCTCCGCCCTGCGCGAGGTCTTTGAGGAGAACTACACGTCTTGCCTCGTCAGGCATGTGCAGGACGCCCTCGCGCGGCTCGTCGTCAACGGCCCCGCCGAACTGCGCCGCCGCAAGGCGGAACGCGCCGAAGAGCGCCGCCGCAAGCGCATCGCCAAATCAGAGGCAAAGGTGGCGCTCGCCGCCAACGCACTGTTGCCAAAGGCGCGTGCCTAACCCGTGCGCCCCGTCCGCGAGGGCGGGGCAAAAAAACCAACCAAGAAGCACCATGACACAAATGCCCGACATCACCGAACCACACGACTTGCACCAGTTCAGTTTCGCGATTCCCACGAAAACAGACTACCGTCTCGCGGCTCTCCTCTGCGATGAGTTCACGCTCGTCACAGGCCGCAAGTTTTCCGACCTGACCGTCGGCGAACTTTGCACGTTATTTCATATAGCGAAAACCTCGCCCGACCTGAAACAGGCGATGCGTCGCGCCACGGGGATAGAGGGGGTGACTCCGTGAACACTCCCGACACCACGCCCGCGCAATACTCCGTCTGGATGCGCAACCCGTCCGCGAATCAAGTGGCATGGGTGTTGCGGAGTGTGCGAAACGACCTCGATACGGCCGTTAAGCTCGCGTTTAAACTGCGCCTGCGCGCCGCAAAATCACAGGGACTGGACGCCGGAACGGAATACGTCGTTGCCGTGCGCAAAGCCGTTCCCGTGTGGGGGGAATGGCAGTTTGTGGTGAACCCCAAACTCACCGAAGCCGCCGACGAAACGGAAACGGAGGATGCCGAATGACCGCCACGCAATTGACCATACCCGGACTGCCCGAACCGTCTCCGCGCCCCAAGGTGCGCCGGACGGCCCTGCGTCAATCCATCTGGCTCGTGTTGTTGCGCCATCAAGGACAGGCGCGCCTGTCCGACATCCTCTCTGGAGAAATCGGGCAGCACTACCCCTATAATGGTGCCAAACATCTGGGCGCCGCCCTGTGCCGCCTCGTGCGGGCGGGCGGACTCATGCGCATCAAGCGCGGCACCTACGCGCTGCCCTCCGCTCACCCCGTCCCGAAAGGAGGCCGCTCGTGATTGCCGAATCGTATTTCCTCCCGCCCTCCGTGGTGCCGTATGCCGCCTCACTCGTCGGCGCATCGGGCGCGGCGCTGATGGTCAGCGTCGGCGTGACGCTGCTGCTCATCCTCTGCGACTTCCGCCCCGCCGCCGAACGCGCATTGGAGCGCGTCGGATTTTGGTGCCTCGTCTCGGGCGGCCTCGGCGTCGCCGGAGGCATCTGGGCGTGCGCAGTGCGCGCGTTTCTCTCCCTCCCCGCCTAACCACTCCCCACTAACCACTAACAACTAACCACTAACAACTAACTTTCTCATGAAAAAAACAGACAAAACAAACAACGAAACCGCGCCGGAGTCCGCCGCCAAACCATTGCTGCCCAGCGTTCGCGGGAAGCTCTCTCCAAGCCTCGAAGCTGCCCTGAAAGCGGCGGGGAAAAAGGTCACCGAGAAGATGGTCGCCGAACAGGAGCATACGGTGGAACTCCGCCGCCAGTTGTGGGTGGCTGACGCCATCCGCCTCGGTGTCATTCTCCTCGCCAAAAAGGCGGATTTGGGACATGGCAAATTCCGGAAATGGTTGATTGGCTACGGAAAACAAAATTCAAATGTCGCTCGCGGGCGACATTTGACCGCCCGGTCAAAACCAGAACCAAAATGGCAACAACTCTCCAAATACCTCTACCTTGCGCGGCGTTACCTTGCCGCACTTGATGCTGGTCCGCGGATAGATGCGCGGCACACGATGGGGGATTTGGTTCGGGCACCGGAATCGGCAGGGTTGGTGAAGTCGGTGGCGGAATTGCCGCTGGCGCTGCTGGGCGGAAAAGGGACGGCACAACACATGCAGGCGCTGCATGACTTCGTTGCCGGGCGTTCGTTGCGGCAGCTTCTCACCGACCTTCACGAGGCGGAAAAAGATGAGGTGGAAGACGAGATACGCCACCGTCGCACGGTCAACGCCGACACAGGCGAGGTGGAAGACGAGGAAGAGGACGTTACCGCCGCCGCGCCGCCCATGTCCGCCAAACAATTGGAGATAGATTTCTCCAAGAAATGGGTGTCAGAAATCATTCCGACCATCGAAAAGAACTGGAAGGAAGTTGCGGCGCAATCGGCGCGGCTCCCCAGCGATTACCTTGCGCGGTATTGGCGGGATGTGCGCCTTGACTTGGAGGCCAAAGCGAAGGTGGCAAAGGAAAACGAGCGGGCGGCGACGAGCGCGGCGCGCATGGACGTCGCCAAGCACGGGGCTGCGCAGACCGAGGCCGTGGACGCGCTGGCGCCGGATGTCGGCGATGACGACGGCACCGACGCGGGCGGCGTGATGCCGCGCCTGCCTGATGACTATTTCGAGACGGAAGAACTCTAACCCCTGAGCCGAACTCCCGCCGAAACAACCGCCATGCACGCCCTCGCCGCCAAACACACGCCGCCCGTGCTGCCCGTGCCCGCCGACGACGCCGAAGCCGCCGCAATCTTCGCGCTGCCCGCCGCCGAGCGGGAGCGAGTCGCCTCCTTGCACTCGGCGTTTGGGGCATTGCCCGCGCGTCCCGACGACCGGAGGCGGGCGCTGGCGCGGCTGGCGGCTGGGGACTTGGCGCCGCTTGGCCTTTCGGCGACGCGGCTGCGGATACTCTTCGGACAATGGCGGCGGGACGGATGGGCTGCGCTGGCGCGGCGCTACAAAGGGGGGACGGCGCGGGTGAACACGACATTCATGCAGTGGTTTGCGGCGCTTCACGAGCGCTGCCAGCGCGAGCGCACGGGCGCGACGGCGTGGAGTCTGTTCCGCCGCCAATACGAGCGCTGGCTGGGCGGAGACGCCACCGCCGCCATCCCCGGGCTGGGCGCGATGCCGCCGCCTCCTCACGGGCGCGAGCGCGTGCCCGCCGGACACGGATACCGTAATCTGATGAGACACCTTTCGCACTTTTCCCCGATGGACGCCACACTCGCGAAGCGCGGGCGGCACAAGGCGCGGGAGGCGCTTCCGCCCGTGTTGCACACCCGCGCCGCGCTGTTGCCGGGACAGATGTATTTCGTGGATGACTCGTGGCACAACAGCTACGTGATTCACCCCGAAAGTTTGCAGGCGGTGCGCGTCTTGGAATTGGTCTATCTGGACGTGGCGACGACGCGCCGGACGTTGTTCGGCTTGATGCCGCGGCTGACCGCCGAAGACGGGAAAAGCCTCGCCTTTGTTGCGAAGGATATGCTGTGCCTGACGGTGGCGCATCTGAGGCAAAACGGATGGCACCCGGACGGGTGTGTAATCCCGATGGAAGGCGGGACGGCGTGCCTGTCGGAGGCCGTCGTTGAGCGCATCCTGCATGTCACGAGCGGCAAGGTGCGCTTTGTGCGGATGGGCGCCGACCGTGTTTCAGCGTTCCTTGGCGATTACGCGGGGGCGGCGAAGAGCAACCCGCGAAGGAAGGCGTTATTGGAGGGGAGTTTTGCGTTCACGCAACGGCGCTTGTCTTGGGTGCCGGGACAGACGGGCGGGAACGCGCGGCTGGACAAACCGGAGGGACTGGACGCGAGACTCACACAGGAGCGGCAATTGCTCTCGATTGAGAGGCGGTTGGACGCCGACCTTGCCGCCGATTTGCCGCACCATTTCCCCACGCTGGAGCAATACCACGCGCTGGTGGACGAGACCTACGCGGAGATAGACGGGCGCACCGAGCACAACATCGAGGGGTGGGTGCAACACAACTGGCTGGCGCCCGCGCTCCCGGGCATGTCGCACACGGCGTTCGCGGCGTTGCCCGCACCCGCGCAACAGGCGTTTCTGGCGTCGTTGGCGCAAAGCGGTCAACCGATACCGATGCGGCGTTTGTCCCCCGCCGAAGTCTGGCGCCAGCACGCGCCCGGGTTGCGCCATCTCCCGCTCCGCGCCGTGCCGTTCCTGCTGGGGCCGGAGTTTTCACGGAAGAGAACCGTGTCCCAAGAGCACATTTTCACGGCGGGCGGGCGGAAATATCTGGCGCAACTCCCGACGCAAGACGGGACACACCATTACATGCTTCACCCGGGCCAAAGCTACATGACCTGCCTGAATCCCTTTGAGCCGCAATTTTTGCACGTCCTCGACGGGCGCGGCGAATGGCTCGGCGTTTGCCCCGCATGGGAACGCGCCGATTACGCCGACCCCGCCGCAAGCGTCGGCGCGATGGCGACGCAGAACGCCATCCTTGGCGAGGCGCGAAGCCGCGTGAGTTTCCGCGCTCAGGACGCAATGGCGCAAAGGCTTCACGCGGCGGAATCCGTCAATGCGCGGGCGCTCACGCAACTGAAACGGCTGCTGCCCGCCGACGAGGTGGCGCGCCGCCAACACACCGCGCCAAAACCGCCCGCCGCAACCACCGACGCCACCGACGCCGACGTGGAGGACATGCTGTCACAGACCGCGCCGGAGTCCGTCCCCACACAGGATACGCCCGCCGACGGAGACGATGATGCCCTGCCGTGGCAGTGAGCGTTTTTCACCACTTTTTCACGGGCGTTTCAACGCCCTTTCACAACAAAAAAAAACAAACATGAGCACACTGACAGAACCACAAACGGAGTCGCCTTCCGAGGCGCCGGAACAACCGGGGAAGACGCCCGAAAAGGCGTATAACTCACTCAGCATACGCATCGGCGGTGACGTGGTAAATCGCGCCACCGCCGACCTCCCCGACGAGCAGCGCGGTCTCATCCGCTGGCTGCATGATTACGGGGTGAAAAACGGCCTCACTCTCGACGAGGTGGGGAAACTTGTCCACCGCGACCGGAACACAATATACCAAGTGTTCACGGGACGCCACGGCGCGGCGAAAACGGCCATCTGCGAGGAAATCGAGCGGGTGAAAAAACTCGCGGAGGCGCGGGAAGGAATAGGGCAGCTTTCGTTCATCGAGACGGCACTCACCCGTAAGATTTGGCGCCTGTGCGACAGCGCCCGCGCATACCAGCGCGTGGTGTTTGTTTTCAGCGATTCACAGATAGGCAAAACAACGGCACTGAAAGAATACACGCGGCGAAACAACCACGGCACCACCATCTATTCCAGCCTGCCTGCGGGCGGGAATCTCGGTAACTACATGCGCAGTCTGGCGCACACGTTGAGGATACCCGCCGCAGCCAATACACGCGACCTGCGCGAGCGTGTGACCAGCGCGTTTGATTCGCGGATGTTGTTGATTGTGGATGAAGCGCACCAGTGCTTTCTCACGGCAGGAAAATGCCCGCGCGGAACGGCGCATTTGCTGTCGCTGGAATTTATTCGCGAGATATTTGACGCGAGCGGGTGCGGCCTCGTGATATGCGGAACACACACGTTTCGACGCGAGATGGATAACGGGTTTGCGTCGGGGTGGCTGACACAGCTTAGCCGCCGCCGATTGGCCGCACTCAACATTCGCCCGACACCCGCCAACACCGACCTCGACACCTTTGCCGCCGCTTACGGATTGCCGCCCGCCGAAGGTGAAACAAAGCGCCTCCAAGACGAGGTCATAGCGTCTGAGGCGCTGGGCGTCTGGCTTACCCTTTTGCGCATGGCGGCGGGCATCGCCGCGAAGCGCAAGCAACCCATGACATGGGAGCACGTCGCTCTCGCTCACGCCGCCCGCGCCAAGCTGGAAGCGTGATTTTTGTCACCAACCACAAACCAAAAAAACCATGAGCAAAACCACCACCAAAGAGGAACGCACCGCGCGTTCGCAAATCGTGAGGCTGTATGCGGCCTCGTGTAAAATCGGCCAGCCGGACAACGAGGAATTGCGGTTCCGCGCGTTGCTGCAATGGGGGTCGCTGTTTCGTTCCGGCGCGCCGGACACGGGCGCGCCCGACGAGGAGAAACTGCGCGACCGCGCCTATTGTGTCAGGCTCTACGAATCCAACGCGGAGATTAAATTTCCGACCGACGCCGACGTTGCGTTTCGGAAAAAACTCCATCTCGAAATCTATAACGTGTTCGGTCTCGCGAAACTGAAAGACCACATGGAAAAGGCGGAAGCCGAACGCGCCGCCGCCCGTTCCGCCGCCGCGACCAAAGCGAACCAAACCCGCGCCGCCGCGCAGAAAGGAGGCGAGAAATGATTTCTACCGACACCGCCGTCCGCCGCGACTGTTTCGCGCCGTCAAACCCGTATGCAGGCTGGCGCATAAATGACACCTATGCGCCTTTGGGGACATGTTATTTGTCCGGCCCCATGACGGGGACGGACAATTACGTCCGAGCCTTCGCACATGCGGAAGAACTGGCGTTGAGTCAGGGTGCCAAATACGTGGTGAATCCGGCGCACAACCAAAGCGTCACGCGCCACCTCCGCAAAGACTCCTATCTCCGTCGCGAGGAAATCACCGCACCGGAATACGCGCTCTTTCTTGCCCAAGACATGGCCGCGCTCGCGCTGTGCGATTCTATATTAATGCTTCCGGGGTGGAAAGCCTCGCGGGGCGCCACCGCCGAACACGCCTACTCCGTGGCGCGAGGGATGCGCGTTTTGCACATCATAGACGGGGAGGGTGAAGCCACATGAAATACGTCGTCACAGGGTATTGTCTTGTCCCCGCCAAGACTACTGCGGTTGTCTCCGCCACATCCGCCGCCGACGCTATCCGCACCGCAGAACGGATGTGGCATGTGATTCCCGCCGAAAAACGCGCCAAAGCGTTCCAGATTACGGTCGCCGACCGCCTCGCGGACGCGGAAAATTATAAGGCGTCCGAGGCGGGGGCGGCGGAATGGAATCACCATGATGACTGGGTGTTCATCTCCGAACACATGGCAAAGGGAGGGGGTGCCGCATGAGCCGCCGATCGCTCACCTCCGCCCAAATCCGCGCCTTGGCAGTCGAGGCGCGGAAAGCATGGGACGCCCTCCCTCCCGACAAGCGCGCCGAAGCCAAGGACGCCGCCAGCGCCGCCGCCAATGACCCGTTCGGCGTGTCCGACGCCAAGGCGTATGAATACTGGCGGCGCGGCGTCCAACTAGAAGTCACCGGATGCCTGAGCATGTCGGAGATGACCAACGGACATTACGACCGCCTTATGTCTCGCTGGAAATGGATTCAGGTGCCGGAATCGGGTGCGGGAACGGCGGAGGCTTACGCCATCCGCGACGAGGCCGATGCCCGCCGCTTGCGGTATATCATTCGGCAGACCGCCGCCCGCGCCAACCTCGCCGAAACCTATGCGCAGACCATTTGCAGGGACAAAAGCGGCGGGCGAACCATTGACGAAGCGAACGCCGCCCAATTGACGCAGGTATTGAGCACGCTCCTCAATCGCATCCGGCACAGCGCCCGGAGCAAACGCCCGCGAACGCCGCACAATCACGACCGCGAACGCGCGATGCGCGACGGGCGCGCCCGACTCGCCGCCGCCCGCTTTCGCCCCGCCCCGCCGACGACGCCCGCGCCCATCCTCGAAACCGCAGACTACGCCACCGAGCCGTTTTGACCATGACGCCGTCCATCCCCCCTGAAATTATGCTAAAAGTTGCGCGTGCCGCTTGGCGGGACGCGCAAAAATATCAACGCGCTTATGACCGCCTCCCGCGTTGGTTTCCCGCCGACCATTCTCACCGACTCCCCACGATGCTGGACTCCATCTTGTGGTCTTGCCGCAACGCCAAACGATATGCCGAACGTGCCGCCGAACTCGTCACCGCCGGACAAATCGCCGACGCACAATACTCCCTCAATCTGGCGACGGGCGCGGCGTTCGGCGCACGGAGCAAGCTATCCGAGGCCATCCAACTACTCCGCCACGACCGCGCCCTTGCCCGTGGCATAATCCCCGCGGACGAAGACACCCCCGCCCTCGCTGCCCTGCGCGCCCGAATCGCCCAAATGCCATAACATGCGAAAGCCCGCCGCCAAATCGCCCGCCGCCACCCAACTGGATTTCATTCAGTTGCTGCAACCCGTGTTGACCCCGAGCGGCAACTACGAATTGCGCCCGATTGGGAAGCCTGTCGGCGAGCTTACCCCTACCGAGTTTGGGCGTGCCATTGGCGGCGCGTTGACGCCCATTTCCCGTTCCACCATCTATGGCTGGATAAACTCCGGCGTCATCTACCCCGAAGAAGTCACCCGCATCGGAGACCCCAACGGCGTCCGCAATCGCCTCCGCATTTCCGTTTCGGCCATTGCCCGACTTCGGGGCCGGAAATCCTGACATGTTCACACCCTTGTCATATTGCCCTGTTTGGGCGTCTCGTGTTCATTTGACGAACCCTTAACCCCGGCGCGCTCCGATATAGCGCAAATCCCCCATATTCCGCTTATTGCGGCTTAATTCCGCCGTTTTCAGCGTGTTCATTCCTGTTTTCCTTTCCCACTGACAGGCGCCGCCGCGCCCCGTTTCCAAGCCGCGAAGCGGCGACAGAAATTAGCCACGGGTGACTGAGCGCAGCGAAGGAACCCGTGGAACGTGTTTAAAAACACCGAGTCCCGAAG
>JAITDF010000144.1 GCA_031282705.1 Opitutaceae bacterium
ACCCACGGCAGCAGCAGCCAGAGCACGGGCGCGCGATAGCGCAGACAGCGGGGAGGAGGATCGCTCACGGCCCGCCATTGGAGAACAAAGACGCACCGCGGGCGATGTTTTTATGGAACTTCTAAAGGGCACTTTGAAAAATCAAAGAACAACAGGAAATCATCGAAAAGCCGCGCGGAGGTTTTGAGGGACGCAGGGCAAGCGTCCCCGCCTGCCTGATCGGAAAGTAGGGCGAGCGTCCCGCTTGCCTGACGGCGCGCCAACCGCGCCGCCCCGCCCCCTCACAACACCGGCGCTACGACAGTTTGCCCCTACAGGACAAACCGCCGCCGCCGCATCTCGCGTCGGCGCGAGATGCGCCACGTCCCGCAGGTTTCCAAACCTGCTCCGGGCCGGAGGGCCGCGAGCGGAGGCATGGAGGCATGCATGGAATCGTGCTCTTTCCTCTTTCCTCGTTCTCTTTCTCTTCTCTTTCTTCTTTCGTCGGGCGCGGATGGGGAGAAAGAGAAAGATAAAGATAAAGAGGAACGAGAACGAGAACGAGAAACGAGAACGAGAATGGACGCCGTCGCGTCCCATCAGGTCGTAAAAAGCCCGCCTCCGGGCGGGAGAGGCGGGGGAGGGGAAGAAGAGGGAAGGGGGGGCGGCCCGCCGGTTATCAGCCGGTTCATCAGCCGAGCATGGAGATGAAGTAGCCGGCGGCCACCGCCGTGCCGATCACGCCGGCGACGTTCGGGCCCATCGCGTGCATGAGCAGGAAATTGCCCCTGTCATACTCCTGGCCGACGACTTGCGAGACGCGCGCGGCCATCGGCACCGCCGACACGCCGGCCGAGCCGATGAGGGGGTTGATGGGGTTTTTGCGGCTGAAGAGGTTCATCACTTTCGCCACAAGCACGCCGGAGGCGGTGGAAAAGGCGAAGGCCACCACGCCCAGGCAGATGATCTTGAGCGTCTGCGGCGCGAGGAAGCTCTCGGCGTTCATCGTGATGCCGACGCTGGTGCCCAGAAAGATGGTGATGACGTTGATGATTTCGTTTTGCGAGGACTTCACCAGGCGTTCGGTGACGCCGCATTCGCGCAGGAAATTGCCGAGCATGAGCATGCCGACGAGCGCGGAGGCGTCGGGCACGAGCAGCACGCACACGATCATCACGATCATGGCGAAGATGAGTTTCTCCAGCTTCGAGACGGGGCGCAGCGCCTTCATGCGGATGCGCCGCTCCTTCTGCGTGGTGAGGAGTTTCATGATCGGCGGCTGGATCAGCGGCACCAGCGACATGTAGGTGTAGGCCGCGACGGCGACCGCGCCGAGCAGCTCGGGCGCGAGTTTGTTGGTGACAAAGATGGAGGTCGGGCCGTCCGCGCCGCCGATGATGCCGATGGAGGCGCATTGCCTGGCGGTGAAGCCGAGGAGGCTCGCGCCCATGAAGGTGATAAAGAGGCCGAACTGCGCCGCCGCGCCGAGGAGGAGCGTGCGCGGCATGGCGATGAGCGGGCCGAAGTCGGTAAGCGCGCCGACGCCGAGGAAGATGAGCGGGGGGAAGATTTCGAGTTTGATGCCTTGCGAGATGAAGTCGTAGAGGCCGCCGTGCAGGCGTTCGATCTTGATGGCGATTTTCCCCGGCGCGGAGGGCGCCGGCGCCGGCGCGGCGGCGGACGCGGCGGCACCGGACGCGGCCGGCGCGGCGGCGGCCTGCCCGGCGGGCGCGGCGGCGTCCAGCACCTGCCCGTGCACCTCGAAGGAGGCGGTCTCATACACGCCGTCGGGGCGCATCTCGGCGGTGAGCACGCCCTTGGTGGGGAGGTTGGCGAGCAGCGCGCCGAAGGCGATGGGCACGAGCAGCAGCGGCTCGAAGCCTTTCGCCACGGCGAGATAAAAGAGCGCCACGACCACCGCCCACATGACGACCATTTTCCAGGTGACGAGCCCGAAGCCCGTCGTGCCGAAATAACCTAGGAGTCCTTGCCAGAGATCGGTAAGCATGTTTGCGATGGATTGATGGTTGCGGTGGGATTGATGGTGGTGGTGAGGAGGGCCGGGGAGTGGGTCGGGGAGGAGGTCGGGGAGGCGGAATGGGAGAAATGGGAGCGAGTGGAGAAGGAGGGTCGGGGAGGAGGGGGCCGGTGAGGAGAGAGCCGGTGAGGAGGGGTCAGCGGACTTTGTGGGAGGAGAAGATGTTGCGACGGCCTTCGAGCGCCCAATCGGCGGTGTGCACGGGGGTGCTGATATTGACGATGCGAAGGGCTTTTCCGGGCAGGGTCTGGTGCACGGCGGCGGTGATCACGGCCACGGCCTCCGGCGTCACGCCCGTGGGCGCCGCCGCCGCGCCCGCGCCGGCCGCCGACGGCCCGGGCGCGGGTTTGGCCGCAAGGGATGCTTTTTTGAACAGGCGGCCGATGATTTCCAGCAGCAGCCAGATGCTGCCCAGCGCAATAAAGACAATGACAAGCCCCGTCAGTTGAAACCCGATGGCTTGCGACAGGGAGGGAAAATCCGGCAGACGTGCGAAGACCGGCGATGGGCATGGGCAGGGAATTGTCATGTTTGGACGGGAGGGTTGAGCGGAAGGGTGGCGAAAGGGTTGAGGTGCTGGTGATGCTTGGGCAAATGCAAACGGTCGGGAGAGACGGGGGAAAGAAAATAATGCCGGGGAAAATGGAGGAATGCCGCCGCATGTCAATGCCATGCTGCGGGGCGGCCCAAAATAGTGTCACGCCATCATGAACCGCGCCCCTGAAAAACGCCGGCGGCGGCTCATCGCGCATTGACATTGCTCGCCCGCCCGCCCCATGCTCCGCACCTCAACCCAACCTCGCCACCCATGAACAAAAAACTCGCCTCATTGCTCCTCGGTTTCGCGCTGTCCGCGACCGCCTTCGCCGCCACGCCGCCGGTCGCCGCCACGCCGCAAATCAAAACAGGAAAGGACGGCCAGCCCGTCAAATCCTTCGTCGAACGCGCCGAAATGCTCAAAAAACGCGCCCAAAAAGGCGGCTTCGACATCATCTTTCTGGGCGACTCCATCACCCACCAGTGGGAACGCGCCATCGACGGCAAGACCAGGACCGGCGGCAAACCCGTCTGGGACGCCAAACTCGCCCCGCTCGGCGCCGAACCCTCCGGCATCGGCGGCGACCGCACCGAACACCTCCTCTGGCGCGTCGAAAACGGCCTCTTCGACGGCAAGTCCGACCCCAAACTCGTCGTCATGATGATCGGCACCAACAACACCGGCGCCCGCATGGACCCGCCCGCCGACATCGCCGCCGGCGTGGACGCCATCGTCAAAGCCATCCAAGTGCGCAAGCCCGCCGCGAAAATCCTCATCCTCGGCATCTTCCCGCGCGGCGCCGCCAAGGACGACCCGAAACGCGTCAACAACACCCATGCCAACGCCCTCATCGCCAGGCTCGCCGACGGAAAGAAAGTCTTCTACAAAGACATCGGCGGCGTTTTCCTGACCGGGGACGGCGTCCTCGAAAAAAGCGTGATGCCCGACCTCCTTCACCTCAACTACGAAGGTTACAACCGCTGGGCCGACGCGGTGATCCCGGAGATCAAAAAACTGCTCGGGAAATAGCAGCCCCCGGCCATTCACCCATTCAATCAACACCCCGAAAGCACGCCGGAAAAACACGGCGTGCTTTTTTGCGGATGTTTATATCGCAATGAATCCCGCGCGCCAAAAGCTCGGTGGAAAAGCGGCGCGGACAAGAATGCCTGCGCCACCCTTTTCCGGGCGCGGCGGCGTGACGCACCGCGGATTTCCAAACCTGCTTCGGGCCGGAGGCCCGAAAGAAGCCGGACCCGAAAACGAGCCCGCGGCCAATCGTGAGCGTTGAAGCAGACTTGGAAGTCTGCGGTACGCCAGGCCGCCCGCGCCACGGCCGGCTGACGATGCGGAGGCGTGACGTACCGCAGGTTTCCAAACCTGCCTCGGGCCGGAGGCCCGCAAAGGGCCCGCAAGCAGGCGTGAGCCTTGAAACAGATCCTTCTGATCTTTAGAAAGGCAAAAAGCTCGTGACGCGGAAAGCCCTATAGACATGTTGACCCGGGGCAACGCCCCGGCGGGTGCATGAAAGAAACGAAGCTGAAGATGGAACCGCTCAGGGTGCTTGGGAAACCGGGATTGCACCCTCACATGG
>JAITDF010000386.1 GCA_031282705.1 Opitutaceae bacterium
GCCGCGAGCACCACGAGGCAAACGACGGCGGTCTCGGCGAGACCGCCCTACCAAAAGCCTGCCAAAAGACTGGCCGCCGCGTAACATCAGATATAGAATTTTCATTTTTCAACCGGCCCCTTGTGAATGGTCTCAATGCGCCGCCGGCAATCCGGCATTAAAATTGCCGATGGACTCCGCTGTGCGCAGATGACGGCCAAAGACGCGGAACTGGCGGATTTCGCCGCGCAGAGCGGGGGCGAGTCGAAACCTCTTCGCGCCGCTGACGTCCCCAAGTTCCTTGCCGACCACCTTGCCCTTGGCGTCGAGCGCGGGCAGGAACCGGCCGATGCCCGAAAGGCGTTTCGAGCCATAAGCCCCGTCGCACAATTTTCCATCGACGACAAAGGTCATCAACTTGGGGCCGCCATCGACGTTGATCGTGACGTGGTGCCAGTTGCCGGCGGTGAGGCCGCCCGCGTCGCTCTCCCACGCGGCTTGCGTGACGCCGTCGTTCAAGGCGAGCCGCAGCGCGCCGTTCCCGGCCGTGGCCACGCTGATGCCGCGTCCGCTGGTATTCCGGGAGTCGAACACTATCCGGCCTTCCGCCGCGGTGTCCTCCAGCCTCACCCAGAAATCGAAGGCAAAACCTCCGCCTTCCGCGGGATTGGGCAAACGCGGCATTGCCACGGACGATCCGGCTTTCAGCGACGAGGCCAGTGTGAGCAGCATGCCGTTTTCGGTCGCGATTTTATTTTCTGTCTGCCGCCAGAGGCCTTCGATCAGCTCACGGTCCACCTCGACAAGACGCGCGTCCCTCTTGTTGGTCATGGAAAGAAAATAACGGACGTCCGCCTCGACCAAGTCGGGATAACTGATGCCGCCGGTGAGGACATAGGCCGCAAGCTCGGGTTGCGACCAGGCAATCCCGCCGTTCTTTTCGATGCCGCCCGCCAGCCAGCCGAGGTCGCGCCCGGTCATCGGATAGGCGGCGGGATTGTTTCGACGCTCCGTCAATTGCACCGAGGTGTTGTGATACCAGAGCAGGTATTTGCCTGTCTCCGTGCGCCACACCGTCACGCACGCGCGCGGCGTGCGCATCGTGCGGCCATCGGCGTAGGTGAGGGGTTCCGGCAGGCCCCACGTGCGGCCCCCATCCCGGCTGTAGCTGCCGGCGGGATAACCTTGCGTGGTGCGGTAAACGCAAAACAGATCCCCGTTCGCGAGCGGCACCACATTGTGTTCCTCCTGGATCGAGCCCATGGCGTCGTTGCGCACACCCCGGGGAGTTTCCGGCAGCAATTGCCAGTTGATTTTATCGGGATCCTTCTCGGTGAGGATGTTGTTGGAACGGAAAAACCAGCCCTCCCCAAAATCGTGGACATATTTTTTCATCCGCGTGAAGGCAAACAGCATGTCGCCGCCGGCCGTGACAGGTTTGTCCACGCCCCAGAAAAGCTGCACTTTGCCCTTCCAGTCGTTTTCCAAGTCCACCGCCGCCGGCGGGAGCGGCAGCCGGCGGCGTTCCCGGCTCCACGTGCGGCCGTTGTCGTCGGAAAACTTATACACATACCAGCCGAACAGCGTGGGCACTTTGGTTCTTTTCCCGTCGGGAGTCCGCCGCACATTGTCGCCGTTGTAATTATAGAAGGCGTAAATGCGTCCGCCTGGCGTGACAAACGGAATCACCCACGAACTCTCGATCTCGCCCGCGGGCTCGATATCCGCCGGCTTCGACCAAGTGCGGCCTTGGTCGTAACTCACGGTTGAGACCACGTGCTGCCCCGGCTGGCTCTCCTTGCCCGGTCCCGTCGTCAGTGTGCAGAGCCAGCCGCCATCCTTGGTAATCACAATATAGGGCTGGTCCGCGTAGCTTTCATCCGGTATTTGCAGACCGTGGTTGAACCAGCGCGGATCTTTTCCGAAGACGGCCAGTGACAGCATCGCGCAGGCGAGCAGGCAGAGAGTTTTTTGGAACGGCATGGGCATGGGAGTTGGAAAACAAATGTCGGAGGAAAGTATTGGATATGGAATGTCTAAATTCATGCGTCCTCGTCCTGCGTCAGCGCGGCGGTCCGGGGATGGAGGGTCAGGCGCGGCATGATTTTTTCAATGCGAGGCGGGATGGCGGACTTCGAGGATCACGTCGGACCAGATGGCCGGGGCCCTGGCCGACGCAGCGAGCGTGACTGCAATGTCATTATACCCTTCGATGATCTGCGCCGGCGCAACCTCCAGTGTCATGTGCCAGCCGCTCTTGAAAGACTTGTCCATCTTGGCGGGTTTGTCCGCGAGTTTTCCCGTTGAAAGGATTTTGCCAGGCTTCCTGCCATTGATCCGCACGGTGATCTTCCGCCATTCGGGTGGCTTTGCGAAGACGAGCCGCAGGGTCGGGACCGCGGTTGGGTTGGCGGCGGGATTTTCACCAGTGCGCAGGCGCGCACGGGCGTTTTCCCCGGGGGCGATGACCTTTGACGCATCGGGGGAGAACACTTCGGCGCCTTGGTATTGTTTATAATCCAGATTGCCGCCCGCGGCCTTGGCCGGACCGCGGATCGAGGCGAAATAATCCTTGTCCAGCCTTGCCAGGCTGTCCGGGGCGCCCATTTCATTCCAGATGCCGCGGCGCGGATCGAAAAGGTTGAATAGATACACGCCGTCCATGCCGGCGCTCCAGGCGTTGGCGGCGCGTCCGCGGTAGGCCAGGTCGCTGCCACGGCGTTTTTTGGCGACCTCATCGGCGAGGCGGGACTCGTCCAGCGAGGCGTAAACCCGCAAGCCGTGTTTTTTGGCCAGGGCGACGCTGTATTCCCAGTCGTTGATTTGGAAATAGCCGCTCACTATCAGAATGTCGATCAGGTCGCCGGCCATCCATTTTTCCAAGTCGAGGCCGATGTCCGCGCAGTATTCGACGGAGTCGGGCACGCGCGCGGCGATGAGGATGGGACGCCCGCGTTTGCGCCCGGTTTCGTCGGCCATTTGCCGGATGCGCCGCAGCAGCTCCGTCATTTGCGCGCACTCGACATCCGTGACCGGCTTGCGGTCGGTCGTGGCCTTGAAGAAAACGGGGTGCCGGAAAAAATCCATTTCCACACCGTCCGTGTCGTAGTTCCGGCAGACTTCCTCGAAGAAGCGGAACGCCAGTTCACGCACCTCGGGCACGCTGTAGTTGACGGCCGACCACGATGGCCGCCGGGGATTTTCATCGGGGCGGCCCATGAGGTATTCCGGGTGCTTTTGCTTCAGGGGATTATTGCGAAAAAGCGTGGCGTTGCCTTGGGGATTCAGGCTGGCGTCGTGGGTGTCGTTCATGCGCATGGACCAGAAACACTCTTTGTTATGCGCATGCGCATAATCGACCATGACCGCCAGCGGATCGATGCCGGCCGCAAAATACTCCGCGGTTTTGTTTCTGGTGAAAGGGGCCTCGGTGGTCGTGAATACGTTTCCGATTTTTGTGAAATGCGTGAAATTGCCGAAGCCCGCGCAAAACGTGCAATACGATATCACATCCACCTGCGTGCCGGCCAGCGCCTGCGTGCGGCTGCGGAGCAGCTCCTTGACGGAGACGCTTTGGGATTTGGTTATGGGGTCGTTCCCATCGTTGTTAAAAATGACGCGGCGCTGGCGTTCCAGCGCGGGGTGCCTCCAGTCCTTGTTTGTTTGCGGCATGCCGGCTCCGGCTTGCGGCACGATGCCCGGAAGCAACGCGGCGAGGGCGAGCATGGATTTTGCTTTCATTGTCTTTTAGGAAATACGGAGAGAAGTTAGGCATAAAGGGAAAAATGGTTGATGTCTTGGGTGGAAGTTGCCTGAAGTTTTCCTTTTTAACCTGTCCCTTATGAAAGTTTTCCTTTTTAACCTGTCCCTTATGAATGGCCTTATTTGCCCTAGGCGGCGGCATCGGAGATTTCAGGCTGGTCTTTCGTTTTTAACCTGTCCCTGTCCTTTATGATGTCCCCGTGGTAGGCGGGAACGCGGGGCTATTGGCCGAAGGCTTGTTTGCGCAGGCCGCGCAGGGCGGTCAGTTCGCCGCCCCAGTCGGTGAGCGCGGGCAGCGGACGCGGCGCGCTGTGGCGACGGCGATGGAGTTTGCGGCGGTAGTGCGCGAGGTGTTGCGCGACGAAGGCCTGGCCGCCGAGCACCGCGCCGTCGGTGAAGTAGCGTATCCGGCAGCGCAATATGGTCGCCAAGGGGAGGCGGGTTTTGGACTTGAGGGCCTGTTCGAATTGCTCCGGGGAGATGGCGGCGGCGTGCTCCTTGGGCGCGCTGCCCTTGCCGAAGAGCGATTCGCGGTAGGCGGCTTGCACGGCGGGCCAGTGTCTGCCCTCGCCGATGATGTGCGCGAGGCCGGCGCGGGCGGATTTGCCGCCGGCAACCGCCTCGGCGTAGCCGCAGAAACGGTAGTCCTTCGGGTCGGTGGCGAGGCCGGCGCGCACGCAGTTCAAGTCGATGTAGGCGGCGATGGTTTCCATGACGCGGCCCTTGGGTTCGAGGAGGACGGATTTGAAGCGTTCCGCCCAGAGTGTGCCGTAGCGGTGGTGGCT
>JAITDF010000471.1 GCA_031282705.1 Opitutaceae bacterium
CCGCCGCCGCCGCCGCCATCGCCATCGCGCCCGGCGCGACGCTCGTTTTTGAAAACACCGCCCGCGACTTCGCCGCGCCCCTCGCCGGCGGCGGCGCGCTCGCGCTCGTCAACGCCCGCGCCCGCCTCGGCGCGGCCAACGCCCTCTCCGCCCTCTCGCTCTCCGCCGGCGCCCGCGCGCAGGTCGCGCACGCCTCCGCGCTCGGCGGCGCGGCCTCCGCCGTCACCGTCGCCGCCGGCTCCGTGCTCGAACTGCTCTCGCCCGCCACCGGCACCCTCGCCGCCGCCGCCGGCACGCTGGTCGTTGACGGCGGGAAACTGGTGTTCGGTGAAAACACCTCCCTCGCCGCGACCGGCTCGGTTTCCTTCAAAAACCACGCCGCCGTCGCCCTCTCCGGCCCCCTGCCCACCGGCCGCCACACCCTCGTCACCGGCGGCGCCGGCATCGCCTGCGACAACCCCGTCACGCTGCTGCCCGACTACGCCCCCTCCCAGGCCGGTCTCGACGTCTCCCTCGCGCTGGAGGGCAAAAACCTCGTGATGTCCGTCTATAACCAGTCCGCAGGCCCCGCCAAGGACATCGCGATGGCCCGCGACACCGTGCTCGCCGCGCTCGCCGCCGTTTACGGCCGCGTCAGCGAGTCGCTGCTCGCGCCGCTGGCGGAGCACGCGCCCCGCGCCCCGGCGCGGGACTTCTGGCTGAAAGGCTTCGGCTCGGACGGCGACTACGAGCAGACTCCCATGCAAACCGGCTTCACCGACCGCACCTGCGGCGTGCTCGCCGGCTACGACCGCGTCTTCGGCCAAAAACTCCTCCTCGGCGCCTGGGCCGGCCTCGCCACCGGCAGACTCGAAACCTCCAACGCCGCCAGCGCCGCCGCCGACCAGCAGCTCTTCGGCGCCTACTCCGCGCTCAAGCTCGGGCGCTGGCACATCGGCGCCGATGTCGCCGCCGGCTTCACCCAGGCCGACACCGCCCGCGACGAACACGCCGGCGCCGCGCTCGGCTGCTACGAGGCCGCCAGCCTGTCCGCGAGCGCGGAACTCGGCTTCACCCTCGCCGCCTGGGCGCGCGGCGCCGTGCGCCCCGCCGTCTCGCTGCACCACACGGCCATGCGCTACAAAAACCAAATGGAAAAAGGCCCCGGCGCCGTGATCGTGCCGGACTTCACGCACCGCTTCACGCAAAGTTTCCTCCGCCTCGCCGCCTCGCAAGGCTTCACCCTCCCCTGGGGCGCCCCCGCCATGCTGGATGTCTCCGCCGGCTGGCGGCACAACCTGGCCGGCGACCGCTGCCGGGTTGCGCTGGCCTACGCGACCGACCCCTCGGCGCCCCTGCAAGTCGAGGCCGCCGGCTGCACGCGCGGCGCCGTCGTGGCCGGCCTGGGCCTGCGCGCCGAAATCTCCAAATCCATGTCATTCGGCCTCGGCTACGACCACGAAGTCGCCGCCGCCCGCGCCCGCCACTCCCTCAACGCCATCGCCCGCTGGCGCTGGTAAACCCCCGCGGCGACAAAAACCAACCGTTAAATTATAACCGCGAAGGACGCGAAGGACACGAAGAACAGAAAAAATGAAACTGAAAAACAACGACCTTCAGAATTTCCGTCCTTCGCGCCCTTCGCGTCCTTCGCGGTTTAAATAAAACCAACCAAAAACTTAACCACAGATGAACGCGGATAAACACAGATTCAAACCATCGTTTCGGAAGTCTTTATCTGTGTCCATCTGTGTTCATCTGTGGTTAAATAAATCGAACCATTATTTTGAACAGAAGGAAACAAAGGCAACGGAGGCAAAAAACAAAGAAGACATATGGAACGAACGGTTTTCTTCGTTCCCTTCTGTTCAATAAAAACAAGCCATTAAATCAACCGCTAATCTTCACCAATGAGAAACCACTAATTGCCGGAGCACTAATAAAATCATGAGTGAAAATTAGTGTTCCGAAAATTAGTGGTTTTCCATTAGTGGAAATTAGTGGTTGTTTTTTGTTTTTATTGAACCACGGATGAACACGGATGACCACGGATAAAAAACCTTCCCAAACGACGGTTTGAATCCGTGTTCATCCGTGCCCATCCGTGGTTGAATCTCTGGTTTGTTTTAGAAATTCCTCCAGCTGCATGATTTCGACCCCGGCGAGCAGCACGATGCCTATGCCGTGGGTGTCGTTCACGCGCCACGGGAGGTCGTCCTTGTAATACTCGGCCTGGAAGGAAAAACCCGACCCGACGCAGACGCCGTGGACGTTGCCCTCGCGGTCAACGCCCGTCCTTGTGATGCCGCGCCAGCCTTTCCTCGCCGCCTTTATATAAGGCCCCGGATCGGCGAACCAGCCGTGCCGCGCGCCGCAGGAAAAGGCGTGGGTGAACATCGCCGTGCAGGAGGTCTCCGGGTAGGATTCGCAATCCGTCAGCACCTGGTGCCACAGGCCCGCGCCATCCTGGCACGCCAGCACGCCTTCGCCCAGCCCGCGGAAAAAGTCCAGCAGTCCCGGACGCAGGCGGTGCTTCTCCGGCAGCACAAGCAGCAGCTCCGCGAGCGAAAAAAGCACCCAGCCGTTGCCGCGCCCCCAGGGAATCCGCGTCGCCCTGCCCCGGTTGAAATCGAAGACGTGCGACATGAGCCGCGACTCCGGGATATACAGGCGCTTCTTGAATTTCAAAAACTGCCCCGCCGCGTCATCCAGGTGTTTTTTGTCCCCGGTGAGCCTGGAATAACGGCAGAGGAACGGCACGCTCATGTATAAATCGTCCGCCCACATGGTATTGTTGTCGAAGACGTGCATCTGCTCCTTGCGGAAAAAGGCGCCGTCGGGCAGGCGCGCCTGCCTCCGGGCAATGTGCGCGGCGGCGAAATCGGCGACGGCCCTGTAGTTTTTCAGCACGCCGTCCCCGGCTATTTCCAGCATGGCCGAGCCGGCCGAGCCGCAGTCGTCAAGCGAGTCGATCGAGGTCAGCAGGTTCAGCACATTGGTCGGCCCGCCATACTCGGCCCGGTCCCACATGGCGTAGTCGAACAGGTCGCAGCAATTCTGCATGTGGCCCGTCGCATACCGGCGGACTTCCGGCAGCCCGAGCCGCCGCCCGGTTTGCATGAGCCCGTGGAGCGTGACGCCGAGCGGATAATTCCACCTGCCGTAGAGCTCCGCCTCCGCATAGAGCCGCACCCACGTGCCGGGCAGGTCGAGGCGCCAGTAAACTTTTTTCCCGCCCGGGCCGGCGTGGATTTTCTTGAGGTTTGTCATTTCCCCATAATCAACGCCGGCGCCCGCCCGCAGCGGCCCGAGCCACAGCCAGCGCTCGCCGGTGCCGGCCACCCCGGCCGGATTCATGAACTCAAGCGGCGTCCGGTCCTGCAATATGGAAAGCTCGCAATCCCAGTCCGCCCCGGTGTTGCGCGCGTGGACAAAGATGTCGTGCGTGCCGTCGGGGATCGTCACTTTTGCCTCAAACGCCCCCGGCTTTGCCACCGCGAGGACGGTTTCCCCGCCGATGCGGACGGCGAGTCTGGCGCGCGCGCGGCCTTTTAATATATACCCGGATTTCCCGTCCGCGCCCGCGCCCGCGAACCGCGCGCGCGTCCAGCCGACGGCCGCGGCGCCGCGTTTGTTTCCGAACATGCGCGCGAGCCGGCCTTGCGCGCGCTGTTTCGCATCCCAGCGCGCCTCCGGCAGCCAGCGGAGCCCGGTGGATTCCGGCGTGTCCGCCCGCGAGGGTATCCTCGCGAGCGGCTTTGCCTGCGGCTCCGTGTAAAGCCAGCCCTCCTGCCCGTCCCGCGCCGGGTCGGGCAGCAGAAAATAATAGGGCAGCTTGCCGAGCCATGTGCCGAAAATCCCGCCAAAGGCGCAGGCGGTCTTGCGGAACCGGAGGACGACGTGATTCCAGCCCGCTTCCAGGGCGAGGCAGACGCGCGCGCGCTTGTCGAAATCGCGCTCCTGGTGGATGTCCGAGCGGAACGCCTGCCGGCCGTTGCAGTAAATGACGACGGGGCTCAGGCAGTTGACATCGAAGTGGAGCGCGCCGCCGCACTTGCTCCAGATTTTTCCCCATGCATAAACAAGTTCGCCGATTTTCGCGCCGGGAAAGTATTGGTTGAAATCCGCCGAATACCGGTAGTCCCGCCCGCGCACGATGCCGTCGCGGTAAAACGCGCGGCACAGCGGCGGCTGCGGGGGATTGGCGCTCATGTAGCGTTTCGCAATCGTCTCAAGAATCCGGGCGGTGTCCGTCTTGGCGCTTGAATAAATGCTGTCCTGCGAATCGAAGTA
>JAITDF010000493.1 GCA_031282705.1 Opitutaceae bacterium
TATGCACTCCCATCACCTGAAAAAAACTCCAAAAAAAAGTGTCACCCTCATAGCGGGACAACTGTTACCCTTGACCCGGGACTATACACGGCGAGACCGCCCTACCAAAAAACCTCTCCCGCGTAACATCAGTTAACTGATGTTACGCGGAGAGGCGGGGTTGTGTGGCATGGGCGTCCCCGCCCATGGTTTTGGGAGGTGACGCGGCGAAACGCGGGCGGGTCGCCCGTGCCACGCAATCCGCCGCCGCGCCTTTGCGAGCCCTGAAGGTTTTTATTTTTCGCCCGCCGGGCCCATCAGGTTGCCGCCCGCCTTGGATTCCTCGCCGGCCCGGTTGTTTACGTTGGCTTCGATGCAGCCGTCGAAACGGTTGCCCTGCACCCAGGTGCCGCGCGCGCCTTTTTCGATGTCCACGCCAAAGCGGACGGTGTTGCCGGCCCGGCCGGCGGTGCCGGGGGGTTCGTTGCCGATCTTGCAGTTGACAATGTCGCCGCCGACCGAGGTGGCGCCCACGTGGATGGCGGAGTATTTGCCGGCATGGGCGCGGCGGCTGGCGGTGTCGAGCGAGTGGCGGTAAATCTGCACGCCGCTGATGTGCCAGCGTTCGCCGTTCATGTCGAAGCCGTGCCTGTAGGCGCCTATGACCTGGCCGCCGTAGATGCTCATGTCCTTCGCGCCGGAGCCCATGTAAACGGCGTTGCCCTGGTAGGTGCGCATGAAATGCGGGTTGTATATGGCGACGCCGCTGCCGCTGTCGTTGTAGATATATTCACCGCCGAGAAAATCGCCGCCGAGATAGAAGAGCGTGAGGTCCTGGAAGCGGCGGTTGCTACCGGAGACGGTTCCGGGGCCGGAGGAGCCGTGTGGTTGCGTTTTCCCGTCGGGGGCCTTGCGCGCGGCGGGCGCGAGGCGGTAGCCCTCGGGGACGAGCAGGCGGTCGGCGGGATCGACGTCGGCGGCGCAGGTTATATAAACCCCGTGGCGGACGTTCTGGTTTTTTATGGTGGCGCCGTTCACCGAGGCGGCGTTTTCCGCGCACCAGAGGCCGACGGTCCAGTTGGCGGGGTCGGTCTCGTGCCGGGCGCCGCCGAAGCTGATGTTTTCGAGGTAGAGCACGTGGGTGTTGCGTTTTATTTCCCTGCCGGTGCTTTTGTCATAAAGCACGGGCGCGCCGGCGAATTTTATGCCGTAGCCGATTTCGCGCGGGCCGGCGGCGTCGCCGTCGCCGGCGCGGATGCCGCTCATGACAATGTCCTTCAGCATGAAGCCGATGCCGCGGAAGAGGCGGATGCCGTTGTAGGGGGAGTTGATGCGCAGTTCGGAGAGGACGAGCTGGTAATTGAAATGGGCGAAGATGGCGTTGCCTCCGGTGCGGAGCCGCGGGCTGAGGGCGAGGCGGGTGATTTTGCCCCAGCGAAGCTGGTTTTCGCCGTCGCCGAGCTGGATGCAGTCGGCGGCGCCGGGGCCGAAGATGAGTTCGGCGCCGCCCTGGTCCGCCCCGCCGGGGCCCTGGCCGTGGAGCGAGGAGCCGTCGGCGAGGATGCGGAGCGTGCCGGCGATCCAGTAGCGGCCGGCGGGGACAAACACGCCTTTGGCGAAGCCGAGCGCGTCGTTGAAGGCGGCGGTGTTGTCGCGGGCGGGGGCGCCGGGCGCGCGGGTGGATTTGCCGTCGGGCGTGGCGTCGGCGAGCGCGCCGAATTGGAGCACGTCGGGCGTTTCCTCCGAGAGCACGTAATACAGCGTCCCGCCCGTGTCCTCCGCTTTTGCCGCTATGTAATGCGAGGCCGGGCGCGGCACGCCGGTTTTGCCGCGCGGGGAGTGGACGGGGATTGCCGTGCCGGAGTATATATAGAGCGCCGGGCCGGCGCCCGCCTCATGGAACCCGAGCGTGCGGATGGCGCGGGTGGCGGCTGGGACGGCGGCGCCGTCGGCGGCGGTTTTTGTTTCAAAGGCGACCTCGATGACGGGTCGCTGCGCCGCGGCGTCCGGCAGGGCCGGCGCGGCGAGGGCGGGGAGCGCGGGGAGGAGGATGATGAGGAGTGATGGAGTGCGCATAAGGAGTTTTTTTGCTGTTTTCGACGGCTGCCGCGGGAGTTTTTTATTGTCACGGATTGCACGGATTTTCACGGATTGGTTTTTAATAAAAAACCGCCGGAATCCGTGCAGTCCATTGACAATAATAATAGTAATGTCACTTTGGAAATCAAATCCCGCGCGGAGACGCGGGGAACAAAGCAGGGCAAGCGTCCCGCTTGCCTGACGGGAGCAGGATGCTCCCGCCACTTTGGGGCGACGCCGGCGCGCTTTGCACACCGTCAGGCAGGCGAGACGCTTGCCCTGCGTCCCCAATGCCGCCGCGTGAGCTGTTCAATGATTTCATGTTGTTTTTTGATATTTCAAAGTGCCCCTAAAAACCTCCCCTGTTGAACGCCGTGCGCTCCGTGGTTGATTTTTCATCCATTCAAAACCGCGTATGACCTAAAAAATCAGGGGGAGGGGGAATCAGGGGGTGGCGGGCCGGTCATGGCTGCCGTTGCGGCCGGGGCGGGAGCGGGCGGCGGCGGGAAAGGCGTGCAGCGCGGCGGCGATCGCGCCGTGGCTGCCGATGGTTTCGCCAAGCTCGGCCGGGACGATGCGGCAGGCCGCGAGCGGGGCGGGGAGGGTTTCGCGTTCGAGTTCGGCGCGCATGGCGGGTTCGAGCAACGACTGGCAGCGGGGAAAGATGCCGCCGATGACGATGCGCTCGGGGTTGAGGGTGTCGATGAGGATCGCGAGGGCCTTGCCGAGGTAACGCCCGGCCTCCTCCAGCACGCGGCGCGCGCACCCGTCGCCCGCGAGCGCGGCCCCGGCGATCGCCCGGGTGGACACGGCGCCCCGGTCGAGCCAGGCCGCGGGCGCGGGTGCCGGGCCGAGCATTTGCGCGGCGAGCCTCGGGATGCTGCCGCCGCTGCAAAAGCCCTCGAACGAGCCCGCCTTGCCGAACCCGATGGGGCCGGTGTCCGCAAGGCGGACATGCCCGACCTCGCCGGCGTCGCCGCTCGCGCCTTCGTAGAGCCGGCCGTTGAGGATCAGGCCCGCCCCCATGCCGGTGCCGGAGGTGAGAAAAATCATGTGGCGGCAGCCTCGGCCCGCGCCGAAACGCCATTCGGCCAGGGCCGAGGCGTTGGCGTCGTTCATGAGCACGGCCCGCCCGCCAAAGCGGCGCGTGACCATTTCCGTGATGGGTATGCGATCCCAGCCGGGCAGATTCGGCGGCGAAAGAATCAGGCCGTTCGCGGGGTCGAGCGGCCCGCCGCACGAGATGCCAAACACCGGGTCGCCGCCCGGCGCGAGCGCGGCCACGCCGGAAAGCAGCGCCCCGATGGTGCCTTCCGCGCCGCCGGTCGTGATGCGGTGCGTTTCCTCCACGCTCCCGTCGGGGCGCAGGCGGCTGACCGCGCACTTGGTGCCGCCAATATCGAGGCCGAAAAAGTTCATGGGCGAAAGATGGAGAGGGAGAAAAGCGATGGAGAGGAAGGAGGGATGAGGAAGGAGGGATGAGGAAGTGAATGGGAAAGGGTAGATAACATTGTCCTAGAAACAAGACAAATATTTCGAGGAAGGGCGCGGCGGGTGTTTTTCGCCGGCACCCGCCGGCGATTGACCGGGACCGCGATTGACCTTTTCAGCCCCGGAGGGACGCAGCGTTTCAGCCCCGGAAGGGCGGCGCCAACGTCAATAGCCCCGTATGGGCATGATATGGGCAGCACG
This sequence comes from Opitutaceae bacterium, assembly GCA_031282705.1. Taxonomy (GTDB): domain Bacteria; phylum Verrucomicrobiota; class Verrucomicrobiia; order Opitutales; family Opitutaceae; genus Termitidicoccus. The sequence continues at coordinate 3,751 of JAITDF010000493.1, forward strand.
GCGTTTCAACGTCGTGTTTGGGTCGCACACCAAACCGCGTCCCGTAGGGATGCAACCGGGCGGTTGCGTCCC
>JAITDF010000509.1 GCA_031282705.1 Opitutaceae bacterium
TGCCACATTATATTTTTACGGGACCTTAGCTCCCATAGCTCCCATACCCCCCGCCGCCAAAAGCCGGCCAGCCCCGCCCCAGCCCCGCCCCCGCCCGCCCCCGCTATTCCAAAAATGTCCCCTGCCGCGGGGCGTCCGGGCCGGGGCGGGCGGCGGCGCCGGCGTCCTCGCCGAGGTGGCGGGGCGGGCGGGCGACGCGTTGGGCGACGGCGGCCTCGCGGTCGGCCACGATGCGGTCGCAGATGGCCTGGATGTGCAGCCGCAGCCATTGCGCGGTGCTGCCGCCCTCGGTGTAGTCGGCGGGCCCGTAGTGGTCGATGCGGCCCACCTGGCGGAGGCGGTCGTTTTGGGCGAACTCGTCGGGCCGCGCGGGGTTGTAAACGCCGTAGGCCGTGCCGCCGTTTTTCTTGACCACGGAGAAGCTCGGGATGTCGCTCGGCCCGTCGGCGATGTAGATCATGTTTTGAAAGGGGATGCGGCGGTCGCCCGGCGCGATGTTGGCGTTCACGTCGATGGCGGCGTCGCGGTTGGTGCCCTTGTTGATCTCGAAGAGGGCGCGCGTCTTGGTCGTGTTGTCGATGACCAGGCCGATCTGCGCGATGACCGCGTCGGCGGAGATCCCCAGCTCCTCCTGCTCCATGAAGCCCGGCTGGAGCGGGTTTTCGATGAACTCGCAGCCCCAGATGCCGTCCACGTGCCCGGCGATGGCGCTGCCGCGGATCATCTCGGCGAGGCCGGTGCTCACGATGTAGTGCTCCAGGCGGATCTCGTGCCGGCGGTAGATTTCGCGCGCGGTGACGAAGTTTTTCGAGCGCTCGAAAAACTCCGGGATGCCGGGGTAGAAGCGGATGGCGGCGCCGCACTCGCGGAGCACCTTGTTGCCCAGGCCGGGCATCCTCCCGGCGAGCGCGTAGGTGAGCAGGTGGTTGAGGTAGGCGATCTCGCCGGAAAGGCTGTAGCCGCGCTCGCGGTAGCAGGCGGTGAGGGCGTTGGTCTCGCGCCAGAAGTGCGCCTCGTCCACCCCGTAGCGGCGGAAAAGGGGCGACTGCATGTATTCCGGGATGAGGGTCTTGTCGAAGTCCCAGATGCAGGCGATGATGTTTTGCGTGAAAAGTGTCGTGGGCATGTGTTGCGCGCAATACTCTGGGAAAAATCCCGAAATCCCAAATCCCAAATCCCAAAAAAAACACCGGGAAGGCAGCCCCCCGAAAGGGCGCCGGCGGAAGGGCCCGCGGGCATGTGCGGACTTGTCAAACGCCCTGCCCCGTGCTCAGTTTGCGCGGATGAGCACAACGATAAAAAAGAAAAAGCCCGCCGCCCGCCGCAAACAGGCGCGCCCTGCGAAGGCCAGCCGCATCGTGGCTCGCCTTGCCGGCATCGTGAACAGCGGCGAAACCGATCTTTCGATGCGGGAAGGCCTCGATGATTAATTACCTGGTGGATGCCGGGCCGCTTATCGCGCTCGCCAATAAATCCGACATGTGGCACGAGTGGAGCATTGCGACCTTGAACATACTGGGCGAACCGCTTTGCACGACAGACGCTGTTCTTGTCGAGACATGCCATCGACTTCGCCGGTTGCGGCCCGCCGTGCACGGCATCCTTTCGCTCGTCAAGGATGGCGATATCCAGATATGTCCGATCATGCCGGCGGGAAGCGGCCGCATCCTCGACTTGATGAAGAAATACGCGGACATCATGGATTTTGGAGACGCGACGCTTGTGGTCCTTTCCGAAATGCACCCTCGCGCCCGGTTGATCACCGTGGACCGGAGGGACTTCAGCCTTTACCGTCGTCTCGATGGAAGCGCGGTGCCAACCATCATGCCGGACGTCGAATGACGGCCCGGCATGCCATGACCCCTGCCTCCCTTTCCCGCCGATGGACAACCTTCCCGACATCTCCCCCTTCAAGCACCGCCTCGCCGAACTCGCCGCGCAGATGGCCGCCCCGGCGTTCTTCCAAAACCCGCGCAAAGCCGCCGAAGTGTCCCGCGAACAGCAGAAACTCGAACAACTCGTCGCCGACCACCGCGCCCACGAAAAGACCGGGCGCGACCTCGCCGAGGCGCACGCCCTCCTCAAGGACCCCGCCGCCGACCCCGAACTGCGCGAACTCGCCCAGGCCGAGCTGCCCGCCCTCGAACAACGCCTCGGGACGCTGCGCGCCGCCGTGCTGCGCGGCATGATCCCGCCCGACCCCACCGACTCGCGCAGCACCGTCATGGAAATCCGCGCCGGCACCGGCGGCGACGAGGCGGGCCTGTTCGCCGCGGAACTGCTCCGCCTCTACTCGCGCTACGCCGAAGGGCGCGGCTGGAAAGTCCAGCCCATGAGCTCCAGCCCCTCCGAACGCGGCGGCTGCAAGGAAGCCATCTTCCTCATCACCGGCCAGGACGTGTATCGGCAGCTCAAATACGAAAGCGGCGTCCACCGCGTGCAACGCGTGCCCGTGACCGAGGCCAACGGCCGCATCCACACCTCCACCGTCACCGTCGCCGTGCTCCCCGAGGCGGAGGAGGTGGACGTGCGCATCGACCCCCAGGAACTGGAAATCACGGTGAGCCGCGCCAGCGGCCCCGGCGGCCAGGGCGTGAACACGACCGACTCCGCCGTGCAAATCCTGCACAAACCCACCGGCCTCATCGTGCAATGCGCCGACGAACGCTCGCAGTTGAAAAACAAGGCGCGCGCCATGACCGTGCTGCGCTCCCGGCTGCTGAAATTAAGGGAGGACGAGGAGCGCGCGAAATACGCCGCCCACCGCCGCGACCAGATCGGCACCGGCGACCGCAGCGAACGCATCCGCACGTATAATTTCCCCCAAAACCGCCTGACCGACCACCGCATCGGCCTGACGCTCTACAACCTGCCCCAGGTGATGGAGGGCAGGCTCGACGAAATCATCGAGCCTCTGCAACGCGCGGACTTCGAGCAACGGCTGGCCGCGCTCACCGGCGTGGAATACAGCGGCTTCCGCCGCGACGCCGCCGCCGGCGAGTGAGCGCCGCCCGGCAGGGGGGGATACCCCGATGTTACGCGGGAGCGCCCGTGCCCTTGGAAGGACGGCCTCCGTGCCGTCCGTGCCGCGGTGGTTTCGCGAAAATGGGAG
>JAITDF010000602.1 GCA_031282705.1 Opitutaceae bacterium
TCTGCTTCGAAGCTCATGCCTGATTGCGGGTTCGCGGCCAGGCGTGAGTTTTTAAGCAGGTTTGGAAACCTGCGGTACGACGGAATTGCGTAACATCAGTTAATAACAGGGAATCTTTAAAAATTGAACAGAAGGCGGCAGGGGGAATGAATAGCAGCGGGGAGGCTTGCTATTATTTATCCTAACCCGTTTTTTAGTAAACAATTTCAAACCAGCCGTCAAACCGGGGTTCTCTTTGTTTTTATCTTCGTTTCCTTTGTTTCCTTCTGTTCAAAATGAATTTTTAGAGGTGCCTCTCCGTGAAACAGCTTTCCCGTGGAATCCCGGACAGGAGAGAAAGAGGAAGGAGGAAAGATAAAGAGAAAGAGGAAAGAGCGGGGGAGGGTGGTGGTATTTGAAGGGGCGGGCGGGGCGCGGGGGCGGGCGGGGCGCGATTTTGCGTTGCGTCCCCGCCCGCGGGGAAATGACAGTGGTCCCGCATCCATGCCTCTGCTCACAGTCATCATCCCTTGTTACAATGAAGCGCCGACGCTGCGGCGTCTCGTGCGGGCCGTGCGCGAGTGCGGTGTCGAATCGCTCGAAATCATCGTGGTGGACGACGGTTCGACCGACGGCTCCGGCGCGTTGCTGCGCGGCGAGCTCGCGCCGTTGGTCACGCGGGTGATTCATCACGAAAGGAACCGGGGCAAGGGCGCGGCCATCCGCTCCGGCATTGCGCAGGCCGCGGGGGATTTCGTGGTGGTGCAGGATGCCGACCTCGAATACGACCCGCGGGAATATCCGCACCTGCTCGAACCGCTCGTGGCGGGAAAGGCCGACGCGGTTTTCGGCTCGCGCTTCATCGCCGACCGGCCGCACCGCGTGCTTTATTACTGGCACAGCGTCGGCAACCAGTTTCTCACGCGTCTTTCAAACATGCTTACCAACATCAACCTCACCGACATGGAATGTTGCTACAAAATGTTCCGCCGCGAGGTCATTCAAGGCGTGCGGCTGGTGGAGGACCGTTTTGGTTTCGAGCCGGAGATCACCGCCAAGGCCGCGCGTTCCGGCTGCCGCATCTACGAGGTCGGGGTGTCGTATGCGGGCCGCACTTACGCGGAGGGAAAGAAAATCGGCTGGCGCGACGGTGTCCGGGCGGTTTATGCGATTTTGAAATATAATACATGGGCCCGGCGCTGACCCGTCCCTCCTTGTTCCCCCCGGTTCCTCACCATTGCCTGTCTGTTTTGAATGGATTCCCCATCGCGCCGCCGCGAAGCGGAGACGGCGATCGGCATTTTCAGCCCCGAAGGGTTGACCGCCTCATCCCGCCGCCCGGCCTCCTTCCAGCCCGCTCCTGCGACCGTCGCGAAACCAGTTGCCACCCGGACGCGCCCGGCGTGTAATGCGCGCATGGCTTACCATACACTCTCCCGCGACATCACCGCCACCATCATCCCCACCGGCGAGCCGGACACGCTGCCCGCCGGCGCCGAAGTCCAGGTCGTGCAGGCGCTCGGCGGCAGCATCACCGTCCGCGCCGGCCACGGCATGTTCCGCATCGCGCGCACCGACGCCGGGGCGCTTGAAGGCTACGTCGCCCCCGGGGAAGAGCCCGCCCCCAAGGACGCGCCCGGCGGCGGCGGCGCGGCGGTGGCGGCGGCTCCGGGCGGATTCAGCGAACAGGCGGTCTGGGAGGCGTTGAAAAGATGCTTCGATCCGGAAATTCCCGTGAACATCGTGGACCTCGGGCTCGTTTACGACCTCAGTATCGAAAAAACGGATACCGGCGGCCACCGCGTCGAGATGAAGATGACGCTCACCGCCCCCGGCTGCGGCATGGGGCCGGTCATCGCCGAGGACGCCCGCGCAAGAATCGCCGCGCTCCCCGGCGTCGATGAGGCGAAGGTGCACATCGTCTGGGACCCGGTCTGGACGCCGCAGATGATTTCCGACGAAGGCCGCCAGTGCCTCGGCCTGGAGTGAGGCGCGGCGGGAGCAGGCCGGGGCGGCCGACGGCGCGACGGGAGCGGCGCGGCGCGCTGGGAACGGCGGCATCGGCAACGGCGCGGCACCGGCTTCGCCGGCGGATTTTGCGTGCAATTTCTTGTGATTGATTTACTTATAATGCATCATTCAATCCTGATACGTTGATTTCATTTTTCTTGCCCGCGGCCTGGATTTGTCCAAGGTCAACGGCGCCATGGCCAAATCATTTGTTTTCTCATCCGAATCCGTTGGAGAAGGGCACCCCGACAAGGTTGCCGACTTTATTTCCGACAGCGTGCTCGACGCCTGCCTCGCGCAGGACAAGGCCAGCCGCGTCGCCTGCGAGACGATGGTCAAGTCAAACATGGTCATCCTCGCCGGCGAAATCACCACGAAGGCGAAGCTCGACTACGGGCAGATCGTCCGTGACGCCATCCGCGAAATCGGCTACGTCAACGCCGACGATGTCTTCCACGCCGACACCGTTTTCATCAACAACTACCTCACCCGCCAGTCGCCCGATATCGCGCAGGGCGTTGACGCGAGGAAGGCCAGGGGCAAAAAAACCGCCGAGCAGGGCGCGGGCGACCAGGGCATCATGTTCGGCTACGCCTGCGACGAGACGCCCGAGCTCATGCCGCTGCCGATCATGCTCGCCCACCGGCTCGGCCGCGAACTCACCCGCGTGCGCAAGGCCGGGGAGGCGAAATGGCTCCGCCCCGACGCGAAATCCCAAGTCTCCATCCGCTACGAGGACGACAAGCCCGTCGAAATCAAAAACGTCGTCATCTCCACGCAGCACACCGCCGACGCCGGGCACGCGCAGATCGAGGAGTTTCTGATCGAAAACGTCATCCGCAAAGTCATCCCGGCCGAGTGGATCAGCCGCGACACCGAGTATCTCATCAACCCCACCGGCCGCTTCATCATCGGCGGCCCGCAAGGCGACTCCGGCCTCACCGGCCGTAAGATCATCGTCGATTCCTACGGCGGCTGGGGCCGGCACGGCGGCGGCGCCTTCTCCGGCAAGGACCCCTCGAAGGTGGACCGCTCCGCCGCCTACATGGCGCGCTGGGTGGCGAAGAACATCGTCGCCGCCGGCCTCGCGCGCTTCGCCGAGTTGCAGCTCGCCTACGCCATCGGGCATCCGCATCCCGTGAGCGTGTTTGTTGACACCTTCGGCTCGGGCGCGATCCCCGACGAAAAAATCGCGCGCGCCGTCGGCCAGGTTTTCAGCTTCAAGCCCGCCGACATCATCAAACAGCTCAACCTCCTCCGCCCGATTTACCGCGCGACCACCAACTACGGCCACTTCGGCAAGGACGGCCTCCCGTGGGAGGCCACGAACAAGGCCGCCGCCCTCCGCAAGGCCGCGAAGTGAACACGGGCAAATATCACTTCATTAACCGTGAATAAACGCAGATTCAAATCACGTCATCGGGGCTTTTATTTGCGGCCAGCCGCATTCATCTGCGGTTCGCCAACCTTGTCTTGTTTTGATTGCGGCGCGGCCGCTCCAAGTCCCTTCGCGGTCAAAAATCATTGCCAGTCCGGATCCGTATGAGAAAGGCATTTTTTCTCATAGCCATGCCAGCCGGCATCCTTGTGACTTTATACACAGGAAAATTTCATTTCCTGTTCATGATTGTTTTGGGTGCGCTTGGTGAGTGCTTCAAACTTCTAACGTCACCATCCAGGCGATTCAAAACCCAAGCTCTCGCTTGGGGCATGTCGGCGATCATATCCACCTTGATCTTTATATTTTCAATAATCCACGCCACATCAAATTATTGGGCGCGCGATTCATTTTCACGCGCCGTTGATGTATTTGCCCCGGTTTTATTTTTCGGAATTACCACATATCTTTGGAGCGGGTTTTATAAATTACTTTCACGAGACGCGGCAACCCGCCAATCGCCAATCGTTCATCGCAAGCCGCCAATCGAAAATCTGAAATCCAAAACCGAAAAACCATGACATCCCCCCTTGCCACCGCGCCTGCAAATCAAGACCACCGCGTCGCCGACCTCGCCCTCGCCGACTGGGGCCGCAAGGAAATCGCCGTCGCCGAGCACGAGATGCCCGGCCTCATGAGCGTGCGAAAAAAATACGCCGCGCAAAAACCCCTCGCGGGCGTGCGCGTCACCGGCTCGCTGCACATGACCATCCAGACCGCCGTGCTCATCGAGACCCTCAAGGAACTCGGTGCCGACGTCCGCTGGGCCTCGTGCAACATCTTTTCCACGCAGGACCACGCCGCCGCCGCCATCGCCAGGGGCGGCACGCCCGTCTTCGCCTGGAAAGGCGAGACGCTTGAGGACTACTGGGAGCTTACCTACCGCGCCCTCTCCTTCCCCGGCGGCAAAGGCCCCCAGCTCGTCGTCGATGACGGCGGCGACGTCACCCTCCTCCTCCACAAAGGCTGCGAACTCGCCGAGGGCAGCGACTGGGTGGACACGCCCTCCGCCTCGCGCGAGGAGCAGGTCATCAAGGCCCTCCTCAAACGCGTGCACCAGGCCGACCCGCTCCGCTGGGCCGCGCTCGCCGCCGGCTGGCGCGGCGTCTCCGAGGAAACCACCACCGGCGTCCACCGCCTCTACCGGATGCTGGAGCAAAACAAACTCCGCGTCCCCGCCATCAACGTCAACGACTCCGTCACCAAGTCCAAGTTCGACAACCTCTACGGCTGCCGCGAATCGCTCGCCGACGGCCTCAAGCGCGCCACCGACGTGATGATCGCCGGCAAGGTCGCCTGCGTCTGCGGCTACGGCGACGTCGGCAAAGGCTGCGCGCACTCCCTGCGCGGCTTCGGCGCGCGCGTCATCGTCACCGAGATCGACCCCATCAACGCCCTCCAGGCCGCGATGGAAGGCTTCGAGGTCAACACCGTGGAAAGCACGCTCGGCGCCGCCGACATCTACGTGACCACGACCGGCAATCGCGACATCATCACGCTCGAACACATGCAGGCGATGAAGGACCAGGCCATCGTCTGCAACATCGGCCACTTCGACAACGAAATCCAGGTTGACCGCCTCTGCCGGCACCCCGGCGTGAAGCGCGCCACGATCAAGCCGCAATACGACCTCTTCACCTTCCCCGACGGGCGCGGCATCTACCTGCTCGCCGAAGGCCGCCTCGTGAACCTCGGCTGCGCGACCGGCCACCCGTCGTTCGTGATGTCGAACAGCTTCACCAACCAGGTCCTCGCCCAGATCGACCTCTGGCGGAACAGGGACGCCTATCAGGTCGGCGTTTACCGCCTGCCCAAGCACCTCGACGAGGAGGTCGCGCGGCTGCACCTGGAAAAAATCGGCGTGAAACTCACCCGGCTCACCCCCGCGCAAGCAGCCTACATCGGCGTGCCTGTCGAGGGCCCCTACAAACCCGAGCACTACCGGTATTGACCGATGATTTTGCGGACAGTTTGTATTATTGACTGATGTTACGCGGTTCCGTCGTACCGCAGGTTTCCAAACCTGCTTAAAACTCACGCCTGGCCGCGAACCCGCAATCAGGCATGAGCTTCGGAGCAGACTTGGAAGTCTGCGGTGCGTCAGAGCCGCGTAACATCAGTTATTGACTGATGTTACGCGGAAGCGGAGACAGTGCTTGACCTTTTCAGCCCCGAAGGGACGGCAATGGCAGTGGTCAGCCCCGAAGGGGCGGCAGCATTTAGCCGTGGGTGACGAGCGCAGCGA
>JAITDF010000618.1 GCA_031282705.1 Opitutaceae bacterium
GCTCAGGCGAGCGCCTTTGCGTGGCGGGCGGCGACGGCGTCCCAGTCGATGACATTCCAGAAGGCGGCGATGTAGTCCGCGCGGCGGTTCTGGTAGTTCAGATAGTAGGCGTGCTCCCATACGTCGAGGCCGAGGATCGGCCTGCCTTCGATGCCGGCGACCGCCCGGCCCATGAGCGGGCTGTCCTGGTTGGCGGTGGAGCCGACGGAGAGTTTTTTGTCCGCGCCGACCACAAGCCAGGCCCAGCCGGAGCCGAAACGCGTGGCGGCGGCCTTGGCAAACGCCTCCTTGAATTTGCCGAAGCCGCCGAAGGCGGCGTCGATGTCCGCGGCGAGTCTGCCGGCGGGGGCGCCGCCTTTGCCGGGGGCGAGGGTTTTCCAGAAGAGGGAGTGGTTGGCGTGCCCGCCGCCGTTGTTGCGCACGGCGCCGCGAATGGATTCGGGGAGCCGGGAAAGACCGGCGATCAGGTCGCACACGCACGCGGGGCCGGTGATGCCGGCGGAGGCGAGGGCGTCGTTGAGGTTGGCGACATACGCCTGATGGTGTTTTTGGTGGTGGATTTCCATCGTCTTCGCGTCGATGTGCGGGACGAGGGCGTCGTAGGCGAAGGCCAGTTTCGGGAGTTCGTATGCCATGATTTTTTCTTGTTTTCCGGATTCAGGTGAGGGCCCGCGCGGTTTCCCGCGGGAGGCGGTTTATAAAACAGGCGGCTGTCAGGGTTCACATGATTTGCAATCCATGTTTTGTCAAGGCGGCCCGCGAGGTGGTTCAAAGTGACGCCCCCCGCCGGCCAATGGGCGGCAAGGGATGCGGAATGCAGAATGATGAACACCGTTCGCCGGCAGTTTAAGGGCGTTTTGAAAAATCATGTCCCGCGCGGAGGCCAAAGCAGGGCACGCGGGACGCTTGCCTGGCGGAAGCAGGATGCTCCCGCCACTTTGGGGCGGCGCGCTTTGCGCGCCGTCAAGGCAAGCGGGACGCTTGCCCTACTTCCCAATCAGGCAAGCGGGACGCTCGCCCTGCTTTGGGAGCTTTTCAGTGATTCATTGTTGTCGCCTGGCGGCAGGGCCACGGCCGGCGAGGCGGCGGCATGAAAAAACCCGGCAGCCGGAAAAAGGCTGCCGGGTTTTGAATTAGAAACGTCCGGCGGGTCTTTTGATTCGTGCGACCGGGGTCGCGTTAGAATTTGAAGATCGCCTGCACGCCGACGAAGATTTTGCTGTCATACGGAGCCTTGTCGAAGGTCGTGTAGCTCACTTCACCGCGGACTTCGAGGTTTTCGGTGAGCGTCAGGCTGGGCGCGACAGTGGCTTTGACGAAGGAGACTTTGTCAGCGAGATTATCGGCATCCAAGCTGCCGCCAGAGAGACGGCCCGTGATTGCCCACTTTTCGGTGATGGCCTGCTTGGCGGAAACTTGGGCGGTGTAGATCTCCGAGTTGACGAGGGGGAGGAAGTACGCTTCGTCCGCATTGGCAAGGAACCACGCATCAGAATTCTGGTAGTTGAGTTCGACACCGATGGTGGTCTTGCTGCTGTCGATGTAGTATTGCCCCCAGACGTTCACGAAAAAGGCATCGGCACCGTCGAGGACATGTTCGTGCTGGTAGCCGATGGTGGCGGCGGCACTGAAGGTCTGGTCGTTATAGCCGAAGTAGAGCTCGCCGCCGAAACTGCCGTTGTTGACCTTGCCGTCACCGCGATAGGAGTTGAATCCATCATACGGATACGAAAGGTCTATGTCGCCATAGAGGGAATCGAGAACAGCCGCGCCAACGGTGAAGTTGTCGAAGGTGTAGGTGACCTTCACGCCGTCATGATGGCCGGGGATGATGCCCGTCCACTCGTCGGCGTAGGTGAGGGCGTTGAGCGCCGGAATATCAAACGCCTCGTAGCCGGCCCAAGTCAGGAAGCGACCGGCGGTGCCGACAAAGCCGTTGCCGAAGTCGTAGGAGACGTAGGCCTCGGGCACCACGACATTATCCCCGGCAGGGGAATAGAGGCTGAGCTTGGCGCCGACACTGTCGTATTTGAAGTTGGCGTTCAGGCGGACGGCGTTCAAGTCCAAGGTGGCGTCGTCCTTGTTTCCACCGCCATCATACTTATAACGGCTGTATTCGGCGGAACCGGCGGCGTAGCCGTCGATGTTGAGGTTGGGAGAGAGGGCGATTTCGGCGAGGGCCGAGCCCACGAAAAGCACGGAGGCCAAGGCCGCGCCCGCAATTTTGATTTTGTTGTTCATAGTGAGGTGTTATCGTTAGGTTTACTTTTTCAGGCCGGCGATTTTGGGAATGCGAACCGTGGTTCCATCCCCGCTGTCTCCAGCCGGAAAAGTTTGTGGAGGAAGCCAAGAATGACACGGGCTGTCGAGAAAATGTTGCGCCGTTTCGCCGGGGATGCCGGGCCGTTTCATCAACTTGTTTACTGTCAATGGAATGAGTTGCATGTTTTTTTGAACGTTTTTGATCCGTCGCTTTTTTCGATGAGACAGTGATGTTACGCGGAAGCGTCCGGGGGCTTTGGCGGGGCCGGCTTCGGGGCCGGCCGTGCCGCGGTGGGGGGCCGGCCCTCCGGCGTCATGGTTTTGCCGCCGGGGCCGGCGGGGCGCCGGCGAGGGACTTGGCGAGTTCGCGCAGGCCGAGGGTCATGACCTTGAGGTCGCCGCCGGGGCAGAGGAATTGCGCGCCCATTTCGACGGCCCGGCCATACATTTCGGGGCCGACGGCGACGGTGCCCCAGAACTTGCCCGCGGCGCGGGCGGCGGCGGCCACCTTTGCCATGGCCTTGCGCACTTCCTCGTGCCCGATCTGGCCGGGCAGCCCGATGCTCGCCGAGTAGTCGCCGGGGCCGAAAAAGAGGCCGTTGACGCCGGGCACCGCCGCGATCCCGGCGGCGTTTTCCACCGCCTGCCCGTTTTCGATCTGGCAGAGGATCATGGTCTCGGTGTTCTGGTGGCGCATGTATTCGATGGCGGGATGCGCGGCGTAGCCGCTGTCGATGTTGCCCCCGTTCCAGCCGCGCTGGCCGGTGACTTCGCCGGGCGCGGGGCGGGGGTTGTTGAACTTGGCCCACGAGACGATGCGGCGCGCCTCGTCGGCGTCGGCCACCATCGAGCACATGAGCCCGCCCGCGCCCGTCTCCAGCGTGCGCATGACCACCTGGTAGTCGGCGGCCTTGAGCCGGGCGATGGTCGTCACCGGGCTGGCCTTGGCCACCAGGCACAGCGTGGCGAGTTCGCGCGTGGGGATGTCGTAGTGCTCCAGGTCGAACCAGATGGCGTCGAAATAGCCCGAGCGCGCCACGAAATCCACATGGCGCGGACTCGCGAAGTTGCCCGTCACATACACGCTCACCACCCCGCCTTCGCGGATTTTGGCCAGGGCAAGGTTGGGAGGAAGATGATGGTTGCTGCTCATAAAAGGAAGAGTGGTGGTGGCTGCGGTTTCAACAAAGGAAGCGGCGGGCGGGCCGCCGCAAAGGCATCGTGGTTTTTACATGACATTGGAAGTGAGGCGTTGATTTTCCGCGCGGGAGCGCGGGAACACCGCCGACGGGGACCAGCCAACGGCACCGGCGGCGGGGGAACAACGCCTGCATTGTGGTTCCCCAAGGAGACCGCGTAAAACGGCTTCCACCGGCGCCGATGTTTCCCCGACATGGCTGGCGCAGGCGCAACCCGCGGCGATGCCGCCCCCGGCCGGGAATCCTTTCTTCCTCCTCTTTCTCTCTTTCCTCCTTCTTCTTTCCTCGTTCTCGTTCCTCCTTCTCGTTCTCGTTCTCTTTCCTCGTTCTCGTTCTCGTTCTCGTTCTCGTTCTCGAAACCTTCCAAAATACCACAAACACCCGAAACAAAAAATCAGAGAGAACGAGAACGAGTAAGAGAACGAGGAACGAGAACGAGTAAGAGTAAGAGAACGAGGACGAAGGACGATAAAGAGAAAGACAAAGAGGAAAGAAGAAAGAGAAGAAGGCGGGCGCGGCGCCAGCTTGGGGCGCGCCCGCGGTTGACACGCTCCCCTTTTGACCATGCCCCTGACCTATCAATCCATCAGCACCCAGGTCGCGAACACCATCCGCGGCGAACTCAACGCCGGCACGTGGCGGGGCGTGCTTCCCGGCGAGCGGCAGCTTTCCGAGCGTCTGGGCGTGAGCCGGAAAACCATCCGCAAGGCCCTCGCCATGCTCCGCGCGGAAGGCGTCGTCCGCACGGAGCGCGGCCGCGCCAGCGCGCCCGTCCAGCGCCCCGGCAAGGCGCGCCGCGAGCCCGGCCCGGTCACCCGCGCCGCACTGCTGCTGCCCGGGCCGATCGAAGGCGCGCGCCCCTTCACCGTGCTCTGGGTCAACCATCTCATGACGCTGCTGCACCATGCCGGCATGGAGCTGGAAATCATGGCGGGCTGGAGATACTTCGGCCAGAACGCCGCGCAGTCGTTGCAAAAACTCGTGGACACGCACCCCGGGCGCTGCTGGCTGCTCGCGCGCTCGCACCGCCCGCTCCAGGAATGGTTCGCCGCCAGCGGCCGGCCGGCGCTCGTCGCGGGCTCGACCCACGAGGGGGTGGAGCTGCCCTGCGTGGACATCGACCATCGCGCGCTCTGCCGCCATGCCGCGCTGGCCTTCATGCGGGAGGGGCACCGGCGGCTGGTGCTGTTTCTGGAAAAAATCGGGCACGGCGGCGACCTGGCCAGCGAGCAGGGCTTCCGCGACGGCATCGCCGGATTTGAAAACGCGGAGGCGCCGCTCGTCTGCCGTCCCGCCAAGGGGGCCGCCCCGATCGTGCGCGAGCTGCGCCGCATCCTCGCCCTGCGGCCCGCGCCGACCGGGTTTTTGCTGAGCAACTCCTTTTCCTACCTGACGGTGCTCAGCTATCTCGCCTCGCAAGGCCTGCGCGTGCCGCGGGACGTGTCGCTCATCTCGCGCGACGAGGAGCCTTTTCTGCCCTACCTGCATCCCGCGCCGACGCGCTACTCCGCGCCCCCGGCCAAGTTTGCCACGGCGCTGTATCAGGCCATCAAGCGCGTGATCGAGCAGGGCGCGCCGCGCCGCTTCGACGTGCGCATCATGCCCGATTTCATCAAGGGCGGCACGGTGGCCCCGCGCACGGGCGGCTGAGGCGGCCCGTCCGCCCAAGGGGCGCGGAGAGCCAGGCGGGGCAGGCGCCCCGCCTGCCTGATTGGGAAGTAGGGTAAGCGTCCCGCTTGCCGGATTGGGAAGTAGGGCGAGCGTCCCGCTTGCCTGACGGGAGCAGGATGCTCCCGCCACCTTGGGGCGGCGCGCGGCGGCGCGTCTCACGCGCCGTCAGGCAGTCGGGACGCTCGCCCTGCGTTCCAATCAGGCAAG
>JAITDF010000656.1 GCA_031282705.1 Opitutaceae bacterium
ACGACTACAGTGATTGTGTCCATGCAAACATTAATCCGGCGGGATGCGGTGGGGTCAATGCAATTTGTCGCTCATAACAACTTGATAATCAATGCAACATGTTTTTTATTGGATACTGACCCCATTTCAACTCATTTCAACCCATTTCAACTCAATCCCCCCACGGCTGCCTTCCCGTCCTTCCCGGCAAAACCGCCCGTCCCCTTCGTCCACGTCCCTTCGTCCATCGTCCATCGCCCCGACCCTTCCGCCGGAAGCCCCGCCAGCGCCCCGCCCGTCGCCCAGGACGCACGACGCGGGGTTGGAACGATACTTGATATGCCCCGCAAAAAACATCAGCATCAAATCGCGTTTGTTTCCCATTTGGCCGCCCCCACCCCGGTCGAATCACCAGGGTATTGGTGTTAGGCTCACGGCTCACCTCTAAAGAGGTGTGAGCCGTGAGCCTAACCAACCCCCGATACCCTTTAGGCTCACGTTAGGCTCAGTGAGCCTAACGTGAGCCTGACTGCTTTAAAGGTTTAGAGCCCAACCTATAAACGCCGCGCTTCGGGTTTATCAAATAGCCGTTGTTTACGGCATCGGTGAGCCTTCGCGTGACAGTTGCACGGGACACCTCGTCAACCTCATTCAATTTTTTCCTGATTTCAGACGTTTTCACCGTGTCGCCAGGCGCCGGGCAAAGCTCCTGAACAGCCTCAACCACATCCCGGATCGTCAGCGAAGTGACCGCCCTTTCCCCGCTCACGTTCGCACGCCACTCCTCAACGTCGAAATCCGGGTCAACACGGTATTCAAACGTCTCCTGGTCGAAGATTATCCCGATCGGCGCGAATTTCGGCGCGTCATTCGCCTTCCCGCAAAACAGCACCATCCGCGTCGCATCGTCGCGGTCGGCCGGCACCAGCTGCAACTCAGACCTCACCGACGAATAAAGCGCCTTCCCCCCGCGCCCGAAGTTGCCCGCGTTGAAGTTGTCCCCGGCCTGCAACGCGTTCGCCGCGCCCGTCCGCGCATGGTGGATGACCATCCCCGCCGCGTCCGGGCAGTTCTTGTGCAGCAGCCGGTTCAATATCCGCATCGTCTCAGCCACGTCGGAGTTCTTGTTTTCGTCGCCAAGCACGATGTCGGCGAACGGGTCGAGGATCACGAAATCCGGCTTTTCCCGTCCCAGCGTCGCATCCAGCCGCGCCACCGCCTTGATGTCCGTGAAGGTCAGCACCCCGTCCTCCTCCGGCGTCAATGCCAGTATCCGCAAATGGTCCTCCACCAGCCGCCAGGCATTCTCCCCGATCAACGCGCGGTATTTTTCCAAGTCCGCCTTCCAGCGCCTGCACCCGTTTTCCGTCGAGAAAAACAGGATGCGCAGCGGCACCCGCGAAACCTCAAGACCGAGGAATTTCCGCCCCGTTATCATGCAAATCACCATCCACAGCGCAAGCCGCGTCTTTCCGATGCCGCCGACCCCGACCAGCGAGCCGGTAGAGCCGCGCTGGATGATGCCCGCGCCCAAAAGAAAATCATTCGGGTCAACAGGAAGCGCGAGGAACTCCGCCGGCGCCCACAGCGTGAACGGCCTCACCCCCGGATTCTCCCCGCCCCCGCCCCCGCCCTCAGCGCCCGGCAACGCCCCGGCGGCCGGCGTTTCCACCGGCCTTGCATCCTCCCAGTTTTCATCGTCAAAGGGATTGTCCATAAAAATCACGTCCTTCTTTCCAAGGTTCCGCCCGCGTCGGCGCGCAGAAAATCATTCAAGTCGTCAATCGCCGCGCCCGCCGCCCGGTCGCGCCACTTCGCAAAATTGAATGACGCCACGCGCTCCGCGCCCGCGTCCTGAAGCTGGCCGCTCCACCGGCACAGCGCCCCGTATCCCGCGTCGTCATTGTGCGCCATGATCAGCACCGTCCGCCCGGCGAAGCACGGCAGCGTCTCAGCGACCATGCGCGCCGAGGCCGACGCCATGCACACCGGCGCCCAATCCTCCCCCGATGTCGCAATGTAATGCCACGCGCACTAAAAGTCCGGCCCCCCCTCTGTCAGCATCACCTTGGGCATGTCCCCGATGTCCGGCGCACCTATCGGCCAGCTTCCCTGACTGCCCCTCAGCAGCCAGCCCTTCGCCCGGATGCCCCACCATTTCATGCCGTCCATCCGGCGGGCCAGCGCGAGCCGCCGCGCGCTGTCCGTCAGCAGCCACGCCGGGCGCCACGTCCAGCAATCCATCTCGTCGAGGTCTCGCAGCGTGCAGAACCACAGATGCCCCGCCGCCGTCGCCGCCGCCAGCCCGTCCGCGCAGGGCAGCCCCCGCAGCGCCGCCAGCGCATCCAGTTCCGCCGGGCTCCCGGCGTGCATGTCCGCCGGCCACTTGATTGCGCTCTTCTCGGCGGCCTTGGGCGGGCGGACAGGCGCACGTTGCACAGGAAGCGGCCGCGCCGCCGGCGCGCCACCGTCCAGCCGCCGCCGCGCCGCCGCACTCGCGTCATACCCGCCCTGCTTGGCCAGATAGACCAGCGTCGCCACCCCGACCGTCTTCAGCCGGTTCCTCAGCTTTTCCGCATACTCCCCGCCCCGCTCCTCAGGGCTCCATTCGTTGAGCACAAGCGCCGCCTCCTCAGCCGGCAGCGCCGCCCCCACCGCAGAGATTATCCGCGTCCACGCCTCGTAATCGGGGCGAGACGGGATGTGCCGCAGCATCTCCCGCACGTCTTCAACCGTGAGGTCGTTTGATGTCAACAGGGCCGGCATGGTCAATTGTCCCACACCGGCAGGGCCGTCCGCCGCGCAATGTCACGCGCCATGCTCCCAAGCCTTTCCTTGTCCCCGGCGCCGCCCACCGCCGCCATGAACCCGTTATCCTTTGCGGCCGGATACCCGGCAAAGCGGACGAACAGCGCCCACCCACCGTTGAAGCGCTCCAGAAAAAAGCCGTTTGTCGGCCCGACGACACGCATCCCCTCCAGCTTGGCCAGGCAACCGCAGTCGCGCGCCATGTCCCGCACCATGCCGTTGTCAAACAGGATCGTGATGCCCACGCCAAAAACAGCAACGCACTCCTCCCCGGCGTCCAGCCGCCGCAGGATTTCCTTTTCCGCGTCATTCATGTCCGCCATCCTTCCCGTTGTCTTTGTTTTCGTTGATGAACGCCTCAAGTTTCTCCGCGCAAAACTTGATTCCATTTTCCATGTCGATATGCGAAAGGCCCGCCTCGACGAACGGGGAAAAATCCGCGTCCTTCTTTTCGCGCCTGGCCAGCAGCAGCATGTAGCCGCTGTTCTTCGCCGCCTCACGCTGCCTCATCTCCGACAGCCTCATGTCGGCGAGCAACTCCCCAAGCCCCTCGATTATTGTCTTTGTATTCGTGTCCATGTGATTGTTTTTTTTGAAATTGAAGGCGGGCGCGCAGGCGCCCGCCCTTGGTTTTTGGTTCAGGGCGTGATGATGCGGCAGGCCACGGCCGTCGCCGCGGCAATGGCCGCCAGCGCCGCCACCGTCGCCACGGCGATGACCAGCGCCGCACGCCGCACCTCGCGCCTCAGCCGCGAGACTTGCTTTTCGCTGTCACTCATGCGCCCCCCTTTCCGCCGCCTTGGGGTTTCAGGAACTTCACCAGCGCCTCGACATCCGGCAGCCCCTCGCCCTCTCCCAGCGCCCGCTTCAGCGCGACGTAATTTGATGCCTCATACACGAGCTTATCAAACTCGTCATCGTCATCGGCACTCAAGACCGTCAACCCGTTCACGATGACACGGGCCATATTATCACTATCCCAATTATCGGGGATGACATAGCCCTCAACGAAACAGCGCGCATCATCCACGAGCCGGTTAACCAGCTCGCGCGGCAGCGCCACCATCTCGTTTGCCGCGACGACGGCCGGCGCCGGCGCGGGCTCGCCGGCACCCTTCCCGCCCAACAGACTGATTAAATCCAGCGAGGCACGCAGCGCACGCTCCGCGAATTCGGACAACTCCATCCCGGCGGCTTCCGCCGCCTTCTGGATCGCCCGGGCCGTCTCCATCTTCATGGCGAGCCGCATGGTGGAACGGCTCTCCGTCTTCCCGCGCCGCCGGCCGGTTTTGTGATTGGATTTATTCATGGCCGTTGCCCTCCTCCATGTATTTCAGGAAATCCGCCTTGTCCTCCACCAGCTCCAAGGGGTCGGGCAGCCCGGCCCCCTCGCCCAGCCCCTGCATCAAAGCGCGGTAGTTGTAGGCGTAACTCGCCAGCAGATAGAACTCGCCAGCATCCTTCTCATGGACAAAGGTATGCCTCAATCCCCGCCTGATGGAGCCGGGGATGTCGTCAAAGTCAAAGCCCAGACTCATGTTTTTGAAGGCGTCGAGTTCCCCGCCCGCCAGATTCCGCGCGACCTCCCGCGGGATGCACACCATGCCGCCGCCGGCCCTGGGCGCCGCCACCTTTTCAAGCGGACGCCCCTCGACAAACGCAACCGCCCCGTCAAAGGCGTCGCGCAGCATCCGCGCTTCCTCCACCGACAAATTGTAGCCCTGTTCGCAGTCACCGCCCGTAATCGTCGGGCAAAGCACCAGCTCAACAGGCGCGGGAACAAATTTCCCGTCATGGCGCAGCGCCGCATGCACCATGAAGCTGTAGAGGGATTCGCCGGCGATGGAGATCTTCCGCGAATACACATCATCGCAACGGGCCGGCGCGTCAGGCGCGGACGGCGCTTCCGGCTTCGAGGCCGCGACCGGGCTGGCCGGCACCGGCCCCTCAGCGAACGCCAGCGCATCCGAAACAAGGCCGATGAACCTCCGCGCATTCCGGTGCGAAACCGTCGCACTGTAAACCGTTCTCTCGGACTTGCCGTCCATAAAGTCCGTGAAAATCAGTTCCAACGGACAGCACGGATTCTCCAGCGGGTAGCGGGTCGCCTTCACCTCGACGTGGCACTCGCCATATCCGGGCGAGTGCCACAGTTTCATGCGCTGCGAGTAGTTCGCCTGGTATTCCTGCGCCAGCAGATGATGGATGTCGTTCGGATCGACCGGCTTGTTTGCCAGCCTGGACGCCCTCACCGCCTCCCACTTCGCCTTATACCCCGCCGCGCTCAGCGTCGGCAGCGGATAATGCCTGGGCGCCGGCGAAGCCGCCGCCGCCCCCGGTTTCTGGACGGGCGCCGGCCCCGCCGCCGCCGCCTTGGGCGTCGCGCTTTTCACCACGCTCCGCGTTTTTTCCGCCTTGACAGCGGACTGCTTCGCGACTTTCGTCGTCGTGTCAGTTTTAGTATTCATTCTATTGTGTTGTTCGCCCCCGGCCCCCACGCCGGGGGCGTTTTTTTGTGTTTTTGTTGTCGGTTACTTTGACCGGGCGTGTCCCGATCCCAAATTGATGTCCTTCCCGTTCTCCGAAAGGCACTGATGACGCACTGATGAGATGCGCGCCCCCCCATGACAGCGGTCGCTTGGGCGCGGCCTGCCAGCGGGCGAGGTCGGCGGGGCGCCAGCGGAAAGGGCGGGCATTGCCGACCGGGAAAACGCCGGCGGCGCGGGCCGCGCACACAAAGGAATGGGCATCGCTGTAGCCCATGACGGCCTTCGCCTCCCCGGTTTTCAGGTGCTTCTCCGCCGGCACCGGGGCGGCGGCGGCGGGCAGCCGCTCAAGCACGGCGCGCAACAGCCCCTCGATGCCGTCGAGCCGCTCGCTCAGCGCGACGCCGGCGCGCACGCCCCCGCCCTCGTGGACAGGGGCGTCCATGCCGGCGCGGAGTTCCTCCATGCCGCTCATGCCGCGCCCCCGGCGTTGCTGGTTTGCGGGAACAGGTCGGGCGCCTCGGTGCTGATGCGGGAGGCGGTCGCGGCGTCGCTCTCTGCGATGATTTTGAATGCCGCCATCTCAAAAAGTCGCGAAGTGCTGAGGCCCCGTCTGTAGGCGATCTTCCCCATCTCCATGATCATGGGGGAATAGATGCGGATGTTCAGGTTCCCCCGGAGGCCGGCGGTTTTTCCACGCGGCCCGTATTTGCCCCCGCGCCCGCCGTGGGCGCGTTGTGATTTGTAGGATGATGTCGTTTTCATCTGTAGGGACAATTTTGAAAAATCGTCCCTATTTCAATAAAAAACCGTCCCTATTTTTCTATTTTTTTCTAAAAAGCATTGAACCTATGGAAAACAAACACTTACACACACCTAGAATAATGAAACCCGGAAGAGAAAAACGCAATGTGTCCCTACAAAAGCACCAGTTCATGGCGGCTGAAAAATGGGCACATGAGCACGGTGTGTTCCTATCAAGTTTAACCTCTTCTGTTATCAACATCTTA
>JAITDF010000104.1 GCA_031282705.1 Opitutaceae bacterium
ACCACGAGGCAAACGGCGGCGGTCTCGGCGAGACCGCCCTGCCAAAACTGGCCGCCGCGTAACATCAACTGTCTAAGAACAATGATATTACCTTCGTTGCATTTGTTTCCTTCTGTTCAAAAATGAATTTCTCAAAGTGAACGAAAGAGGAAAGATAAAGATAAAGAAGAAAGAGAAAGAAAACGGACGCTTCCGCGTAGCATCAGTTACAAAAGACACCCTTTAATCCCTTCGCCCACGCCGCCATGAATACACATACATGCAAAACCGCCATCCATCCTCCCCCGGCCATGAAACATCTTCATGCCCTCCTTGCCATCTGCCTGCTTGCGCCGGCGTTTTCGGGCGCCGCCGCCGCGGAGCCGGACCCCGGATTCCTCAAATACACAAATTATAATCCCGACCTGCCGGAGCACACGCTCAGCGAAAAGGACTTCCTCGCGCCGTCCGGCTTCGCGCGCCCGCAAACCTGGTGGCACTGGCTCAACGGCCACGTCTCCAAGGAGGGCATCGAGGCCGACCTGCGCGAGATGGCCGACAAGGGCTACGGCCACGCCCGCGTCTTCTCCGTCGGCAACAAGGAGAAGCAGGCCGCGCCGGTGCCCTTCGCCTCGCCCGCGTGGTTCGACGCCTTCGGTTTCGCCGTCCGGACCGCCGAAAAATACAACCTCGGCATCGGCATCCATAATTGCGACGGCTGGTCGGAGGCCGGCGGGCCGTGGGTCTCGCCGGAGCAATCCATGAAGGAGCTCACCTTCAAGACGCTCCGCCTCGCGGGCGACGGCACCGAGCAGTCGGTCGCGCTTCCCGCGCTCGACCGCAGGCTCGACTTTGCGCGCGACATCGCCGTCCTCGCCTGGCCCGCCAGGCGCCCCGCGCTGCTCGCCATGCACCGGCCCGGCGCCGTCCGCCGCGTCTTCCCGGCCGGCGCCGCCGCCAAGGCCGAGGGCGCCCCCGACGGCTTCACGCCCGGCGGCCGCGCCCTCGCGGTCGAGAGCGCCGCCTTCGACGGCAACCCCGTCGCCCGCATGTTCGACGGGCGCACCGGCGGCGACCGCGCCGTTTTCTCCCGCCCGTCCGGCGGCGGGGGGGCCGCCGGCTTCACCATCGAGTTCGCCGCGCCCTTCGAGGCCGCGGGCGCCTTTGTTGACACCGTTTTTTATTCGCCCCTGAACATCGTCCTCGAATGCTCCGACGACGGGGAAAACTTCGGGCGCGTGTGCGATTTTTCCTTCAGGCAATCCGGCTCGGCCACCGCGCGCTTCGCCCCGCGCAAGGCCCGCTTCTGGCGGCTCCTCCGCCTGCCCGCGCCGGGCGGCCGCGATGCCGCGCGCCTCCGCGAAGACCGGCTCCAAGTCGGCGAGTTCGAGTTGCTTGCCCCCGGCGAGCAGCCGCGCGCGCCGTCGCCCGTCACGCGTTTCGCCAGCATGGCCGGCGCCGCCAGCGATCGCGGCCCCGGCCCCGAGGACGCCCCGCCCTCCGCCGAGGTCCCGCCCGGCCGCATCCTCCGTCCCGGCGAGGTGCGCGACCTCACCGCCCTCGTCACCGCCGCCGACAACGCCGGCCCCGCCACCCTGCGCTGGCGCGTCCCCGACGGCGACTGGGTCGTCATGCGCGCCGGCTACACCACCACCGGCAAAAACGTTTCCCCCGCCACCGAGGCCGGGCGCGGCCTTGAGGTGGACAAGTTCGAGGCCGCCCACGTCAACCACCACTTCGATTCCTACCCGAAAAAAATGATCGAGGCCGCCGGCCCGCTCGCCGGGAAAACGTTCAACGTCATCGAAACCGACTCCTGGGAGGCCGGCCACCAGAACTGGACGCAAAACTTCGAGCGCTATTTCCGCGAGCACAACGGCTACGACATCCTCCCCTGGCTCCCGCTCTACGCGGGCGAGTGCGTCGAAAGCCTCGCCGCCACGGAAAATTTTCTCCGGGACCTCCGCGACACCTTCGCCACCCTCATCGCGCGCAATTTTTTTGAAAACATGGCCGCCCGCGCCCGCGCATCGGGGATGCTCTACGAAACCGAGGAGTGCCTCGAAAGTTTCGCCCGCAGCCCGAACGACGCCTACCGCGCCGCCGACATCCCCATGACCACCGTCTGGCAGCCGCCCCGCGACCCCTTCTCCGTCCCCGGCATCCGCCCCCCCGAAGCGTTCACCGGCCCCTACGGCGGCCACGACCCGCGCGAGCCCGCCAGCGTCGCCCACTTCTACGGCAAACGCTACGTCTCCTCCGAGTCCCTCACCAGCACCAAGGGCAACTGGGCGCAAACCCCGTGGACGCTCAAGGGCACCCTCGACGCCTGCCTTTTCGCCGGCGCCAACCTCAACGTCTTCCACACCTACTCCCACCAGCCCGACGAGCGCGCCCCCGGCTGGCAGATGAACCCGTGGGGCGCCGCCCTCAACCGCAAGCTCACCTGGTGGCCCCTCTCGAAACCGTGGTTCGCCTACGTGGCCCGCGTCCAATACATGCTCCAGCAGGGCAGGGCCGCCGTCCCGCTCCTCTATTTCTACACCGACCAGGTGCCCTCGGGAAACGCCGTCCTCCCGCTCCAGTCCGGCATCCCCTACGATGTCGCCGACGGCGACGCCGTCCGCAACTTTCTCCGCGTCGAAAACGGACGCCTCGTCAGCCCGGGCCGCATGGCCTACGCGCTGATGGTCATCTCCCCGAAAACCGCCCTGCGCCTCGAAACCCTCGAAAAACTCAAGGCCCTCCTCCACGCCGGCGCCGTCGTCTCCGCCGAACGCAAGCCCGCCTTCAACCCCTCCCTTCGCGGCGGCGCCGCCGCCGGCGCCCGCTGGCGCGCCCTCGCCGGCGAACTCTTCGGCGACGGCTCCCGCGCCGCCCGCAAAATCGGCGCGGGCACCCTCTACACCGGCCACACCCCCGACGAAGCCGCCGCCGCCGCCGGCCTGCGCGCCGCCTTCCAGGCCCGTCTCGAAAACGGCGCCACCGCCGCCGACATCGCCTGGCTCCACCGCGGGCACGCCGACGGCACCGAGTGGTTCTGGGTGGCCAACCGCGACCCCGCGACCCCGCGCTCCGGCCTGATGTCCTTCGCCGTCACCGGAAAAACCGCCTCCCTCTGGCACCCCGAGACCGGAAAAATCACGCCCGCGCCCGCCGCCGCCGAACACGACGGGCGCACCGTGCTCCCGCTCGCGCTCGAAAGGCTCGAAGGCGTCTTTGTTGTCTTTTCCAAAAAACCCGCCGCCGCCGCCGCGACCGCCGCCGCCACCGCCGTGAAAATCACCGGCCCCGACGGCGCGATTTTCCCCGCGCCCGCCGCCGACGCCACCGCCGCCGGTGCCGCGCCCGCCGCCGGGCCGGGCGACTTCACCTTCGCCGTCACCGTTTCGCCCGCCGCGAGCCGCAGGCTCACCAAGGCCGCCGCCTCCGGCATTTTGCCGGGCGCCACGCGCGGCGACGGCGAAAACTTCGTCATCACCCCCGCGCCGGAACACCGTGCCCGCCCCGGCAAAAACCTCCATGCCGGCGCCGGCCTGAGCGTCGGGACCAACTCCGTCGCCGTCTTCGAGCACGGCGCCAGTTATATAAACAGCATCATCACGTGGGATCATCCCGTGGCGCCCGGCACCCGCGTCGCCGTTGTGTATAAAGACTCCAGGCCGTCGTTGTATATAAACGGGAAACTCGCCGCCGCCGCCGCGCCGTCGGGCCGCGTCGTCCTTCCGCCCGCCGGCGTCGCCGCCGGCTTCAAGGGCGCCGCCACCGGCTTCACCGTCAAAAACACCGCCCTCTCCGAAGCCGGACTCGCCGCCCTCGCCGCCCGCCCGGAAGCCCCCGCCGGCCTGCCCCCCGCGCGCCTCCTCATCGACGGCAACGGCGCGCTCGCCGCCGAGTTCGCCCTCCCCGGAAAACTCGAAATCGAAACCGCCTCCGGGCGCCGGCTCGTGCTCGCCGCCGCCGACGTCCCCGCGCCGCGGGCCGTCCCCGGCCCGTTTGCCGTCGCCTTCGACTCGAAGTGGGGCGCGCCCGCCGGCCCGTGCGACTTCGACCGCCTCGTCTCCTGGACAGAGCGCGCCGAGCCCGGCATCCGCCACTACTCCGGCATCGCCGTTTATGCGAAGCAGCTTGAGTTCCCCGACGCGCCCGGCGCCGGCGCCCGCGTCTATCTTCATATAGACCGCGTCTGCGAGGTCGCCGAGGTTTCCCTGAACGGCCGCGTCGCCGGCACCCTCTGGCGCCCGCCCCACCGCCTCGACATCACCGATTATATAAAGAAGGGCGTCAACACGCTCAGTATAAAAGTGGCCAACACCTGGGTGAACCGCTGCCTCCACGACGCCACCCTGCCCGAAAGCGAACGCCTCACCTGGGCGAACACCATGTATCTCCACTACCCCGACCCGAAAACAATAAAACCCGGCGACTCCGTTCCCTGGGCCCACGGCCCGCTCCCCTCCGGCCTCATCGGCGAAATGCGCCTCGTTTATACAAAAATCGTCGCCGCCCCCCGCTGACGCGGTTTGCCGGCCAATCCTG
Organism: Opitutaceae bacterium; assembly: GCA_031282705.1. GTDB lineage: Bacteria > Verrucomicrobiota > Verrucomicrobiia > Opitutales > Opitutaceae > Termitidicoccus. Next base: position 4,519 of record JAITDF010000104.1, read on the forward strand.
ACAACCTCCTCCCTCCCGATCCTCACAACCTCCGCCTCCACGCCATGAAATACATTCCCGCACTCCTCGCCCTCTGTCTGCTCGCCGGTTCTCCGGCGCGCGCCGATGCGCCTGCCCCGCTCGAACGAAACTTCGCCGTCCCGTCCTCGGCGCTTGAAAAGAATTTTGCCACCCCGCCCGACGAGGCGCGGCCGTGGGTTTTCTGGTTCTGGTCGGACGGCAACATCACGCGCGAGGGCATCACCGCCGACCTGGAGGCGATGCGGCGCGCGGGCATCGGCGGCGTGCTCATCATGGAGATCGACCAGGGCGTGCCCAAGGGGCCGGTGCGGATGATGACGCCGGAGTGGCGCGCCCTGTTCGCCTTCGCCGCGTCCGAGGCGAAACGGCTCGGGCTGGGGATCATCATGAACAACGACCCCGGCTGGACCGGCTCGGGCGGCCCCTGGAACACGCCGGAAAACTCCATGCAAAAAGTGGTCTGGACGGAGCGGCGCGTGGCGGGGCCGCTCGCGTTTGACGGCGACTTGAAACAGCCGCCGGCCACCGCCGGGTTTTACCGCGACATCGCCGTGCTGGCGTTTCTCACGCCGACGGCGGAGACGCGCGCGATGCGCGACCACAAGCCCGCGATCACGATGGACACGGCGGAGCCGCCCGGCGGCCTCCACGCGCTCATCGACGGCGACAAAAAAACGGGCGTGCTCCTGCGCCATCCAAAAATGCGCGGCGCCTCCCCGAAGCCCGGCCTGCCCGGCATCCTGCGCCGCCCGGAAAGGCGCGGCGAATGGCCGGGGGCGCGGTTCGACTTCCCCGCGCCGTTCGAGGCGTGCTCGCTCGAGGTCGCGGTCGCGTTCGCGAAACGCGCCGCGGGCGCGCCGCCGGCGCGCGTGCTGTGCGAGTTGCAGGCGTCCGACGACGGGCTCGTTTTCCGCGAGGTCGCGCGCGTGCAGGCCAACGCCGAGCCCGGCGTGTTCGCGCCGGTGAAGGCGAGGGTTTTCCGCGTGGTCTTCAGCGGCAACGACGCCTCGCTCGACGGCCTGCGCGTGAACGAGATCACGCTCTCGCCGGCGTTCCGCCTCGACAATTTCGCCGCCAAGTCCGGCCTCGGCCTCGCGGCGTCGCCGGTGGACGCCCCCGCCGCCGGCGAGGGCATGGCTGTATCCAGGGACGGGATACTCGACCTCTCGCCGCGCCTCCGGGAGGGGCGGCTGCGGTGGGACGTGCCGGCGGGCGACTGGACCCTCCTGCGGCTCGGCAGCACCTCGACGGGCAGGACAAACTACCCGGCGGCGCCCGACGCGCGCGGGCTGGAGGTGGACAAGCTCAGCGCCGCCGCGTTCGACCGGCATTTCGACGGCTTCCTCGGAAAACTCGTCAAGGACGCCGCGGCGGCGGGCGTGGGCGCGGACACGCTCGCCGGCTTCCACATCGACAGCTGGGAGGTCGGCTACCAGAACTGGACGCCGCGCTTCCGCGAGGAGTTCGCGCGGCTGCGCGGCTACGACCCGCTGCCGTGGCTGCCGGTTTTCACGGGGCGCGCCGTCAGCGGCGCCGCGGAGGGCGAGCGTTTTTTGTGGGACGTGCGCCGCACGATTTCGGATTTGCTGAACGAAAACTACGCGGGCCGCATGGCCGCCCTCGCGCGCGGGCACGGGCGGTTCTTTTCCTTTGAGGGCTACCGCAACGGCCCCTTCGACCCGCTGACCAGCGCGGGGCGGGCCGACCTGCCCGCGGGCGAGTTCTGGGTGTCCTCCGACCCGGAGAACCTGCACCCGAGCGTGAAGGCGATGTCCTCCGCCGGGCACATTTACGGGAAGACGCTCATCGCGGCGGAGGCCTTCACGGCGTCCGATTTGCAGAGCCGCCAGCGCCTGCACCCCTACGCGGCGAAGGCCTTCGGCGACGCCGCGTTTTGCGCGGGCATCAACCACTTCATCGTGCACCGCTACTCGTTGCAGCCCTGGACGGACGACCGCCGGCCCGGCATGACGATGGGCCCGTGGGGCTGGGAATACGAACGCACCGCCACCTGGTGGGAGCAGAGCCGCCCGTGGCACGAATACCTCGCGCGCTGCCAGTATTTGCTGCGCCAGGGAAATTTCGTCGCGGACATTTGTTATTTGCAGGACGAGGAGGGTTTCAAAAACCCGCCGCTGCGCGACGAGGTGCTGCCCGCGCCGCCGCCGGGCCACGATTACGATTTCTGCTCCGGCGAGGTCGTGCTGTCGCGCATGTCCGTGGAAAACGGGCGCCTCGTGCTGCCCGGCGGCATGGGCTACCGCGTGCTCGTGATGCCGCGGCAGCGGCTGATGACGCCCGCGCTGCTGCGCAAAATCCGCGACCTCGTCCGCGACGGCGCGACGGTGCTCGGCGAGCCGCCGCTGCGCGCGCCGGGGCTGACGGACTTCCCGGCGTGCGACGACGAGGTGCGCGCGCTCGCGGCGGAGGTCTGGGGCGACTGCGACGGGAAACGCGTGCGTGCGCGGCGCTTCGGAAAAGGGCTCGTGCTCCGCGGCGTCCCGATCGGCGCGGCGCTGGCCGGCGGCGACGGCGTTGCCGGCGGCGGCATCGGCGGCGGTGCCGCCGTCCCCGACTTCACGTATTCTGTCAATGGATACACCGGCGGCGCCGCCGCGCGCGTGCGCCACATCCACCGCTCGACGCCGGAGCGCGAAATCTATTTCGTGGCGAACCTCGGCGCGCGGGACGCGGACATCACGGCGGCGTTTCGCGTCGCGGGGCGGCGGCCTGAATTGTGGCGCCCCGAGACCGGCGTCATCGAGGCGGCGCCGGTGTATGATTGCGACGGCGCGGGCGCGGCGGGGAGGGAGGAACAGGCGGGGCGCACATGGCTGCCGCTGCGGCTCGGCCCGCGCGAATCGGTTTTTGTTGTGTTTCCGAAAGACAAGCCGGCGGAGGCCGCGCGGCTGCTCCCCGAAAACCACGCGGGCGCCGGCGGCAAAGACGCCGGGGCGTCACGCGGGGCCGCCGGCACGCCGGCGGAGCGCGCCAAGCCGCGCGGCGCGGCGGGCGCGTTCACCCTCGCGGCGTGGGTGCGGCCCGGCGCCGGCATGGATGTCCCGCCCGAGGATTTCGCGGGCACCTCCGCATTGCGCATCGCGCGCAACGACCTGCTCTACCCGCCGCAGGGCGCGGAGACGTTTCGCGAGCCGGCGGCGGCGGGCGCCGGCATCGCCGTCGGGCGCAACGTCGTCTGCGTGCTTGAGCACGGCTCGTTCCATTTCACCGCCACGCTCGTGCATCCGGTGTCCATCACGGACTGGACGCACATCGCGGTCGTGTTTCAGGACGGGCGCCCGAGCCTCTACCTCAACGGACGCCTGGCGCGCACCGGGCTGAAATCGCTGCGGGACGTGCGCGGCATCATCCCCGGCGAGAGCGACGAGGCCGGGAGCGACGGCTCCTCCGGCATTTTCAACGGCGGGCACTCCGCCCTGCGGTTGTTTGACCGCGCCTTGGACGAACCGGAGATCAGCGCGCTCATGCGCTCCACGCCGGTGCCGGCGGCGGCGTCGTCGGCGGCGGTGGCGGCGGTGGTGGCATCGGCACCAGCGGCAGCGCCGGCAACGGCAGCGGCAGCGACGGCGGCGCCGCCCGCATCCGCGCCCGCATCCGCGCCCGCAACGGCGCCGCTGTCTGCGCCGCCCGCCGTCGAGATTTCCGTCGATGCGCGCGGCGGGCCCGTGGTGTGGAGCGCCGCGGGCGGGCGGCACGCGTTCCGGCGCGCCGACGGCGGGACGCTCGTGTTTGAGGCCGCCACGCCGCCGGACGCGATTCCGCTGGACGGCCCGTGGGAGCTGCGTTTCCCGGAAGGCTGGGGCGCGCCGCCGGCGGTGGAGCTGCCGCGCCTGGTGTCATGGAGCGGGCACGCCGCGCCGGGCGTGCGGTATTTCTCCGGCACGGCCGTTTATATAAAAACCTTCGCGATTCCGCCCGGGCTGCCCGGCGCGGACCGCCGCCTGTGGCTGGAGCTGGGGGACGTGCAGGTGATCGCGCGCGTGCGGCTCAACGGAAGCGACCTCGGCGTGCTGTGGAAACCGCCGTTCCGCGTCGATGTCACCGGCGCGCTCCGCGCCGGCGGCAACACGCTCGAAATCGAAGTCACCAACACATGGGTGAACCGGCTGGTCGGCGACGAGCAGCTCCCGCCCGACCGCGAGTGGACGCGGGTGCCGCGCCGCCGGGGTTTCGCCCTCAAGGCGTGGCCGGACTGGTTTTTGCGCGGGGAGCGCAGCCCCGTCGGGCGGGTCACATTCACCACGTGGAAGCATTATGAAAAGGACGCCCCGTTGCTTCCGTCCGGGCTGCTCGGCCCCGTCGTCATCCGCCCTGTCGCGCGGGCTTTCCCCGTGCGCGGCGAATAATAAAAGGACAAAAACGCGCCCGCCCGCCGGGCGCCGCAAAACACCCGGATTATAAAACATCACTATAAAAATGAAACGCAGAAACTTTATAAAAATCAGCTCGCTGGCGGGCGCGTCGCTGGCCGTTTGCCGGACGGGATTGTTTGCCGGAACTCCGGACGCCGCCGCCCCGGCCCCTGGTGACGCCGGCGCGCCGGAACTCGCCGGGGCATTCGCCCGCCCCCCGGATTCCGCGCGGCCCGGCGGCTATTGGTGGTGGCTCGACGGGCAGGTGAACCGCGCGGGCATCACGCGCGATCTGGAGGAATTTGCCGCGAAGGGCATCGGCGGCGTGCTCTTCGTCAACTCCACCAACCTCGGCCCGCGGGAGCGCCGGCGCCAGGGCGTCGCGTTTTTGTCGGACGAGTGGATGGATTTATACAAGCACGCCATCCGCGAGGCGGACCGGCTCGGCATCGAGTTCGGCGTGAACCTGAGCGGCGGCTGGTGCATGGGCGGGCCGTGGATCGAGCCGCGCGACTCGGGACGCTGGTTCCTGCAGTCGCGCCTGGTCGTCACGGGCCCGCAAAAATTTTCCGGGCCGCTGCCGCTTCCGGGAAACCGCGACGGCTACGACAAGGTCTTCAATCCGCCCGGCTACAAGGCTTATATAGACCTGCCGCTTGAAAAGCTGGATTACCGCGACACGTGCGTGGTGGCCTTCCGCGCCGGCGCGGGCGACGCCGCCCGCATCGGCGACAGGGAGCGGCTCGCGCTTCTGCCGGCCAAGACCAACCGCCGGGACGCGAGCAACTTCACCCGCGCGCGCGACGTGATGGGGCCGGCCCTCGCGCCCTGGGCGGCGCGCCCGGACGACAGGCCCGTCGCGCCGGGCGGCGTGCTCGACCTGACCCCGCGCCTGGGCGCGGACGGGCGCCTCGACTGGGACGTGCCGCCCGGACGCTGGGTGATCGTGCGCACCGGGCACCGCATGACCGGCTCGCGGCTCATGATCGCGCCGCCGGAGGCCGACGGGCTGTCGGTTGACTGGCTCGCCAGCAGGCCGGTCGATATACAATTTGAAAAACTCGGGCGCATCTTTCTGGAGGGTGGAAAAATAAACGGGCGCAATACGCTGAAATATTTTTGCAGCGACAGCTTCGAGGACGGTTTTCCGAACTGGACGGATGATATTATGCGCGAGTTTGAGGAGCGCCGCGGCTACGACCCGCGCCCTTACACGCCGGTGCTGAACGGTTTTATAATCGGCGGCGCGGAAATGGCGGACCGTTTTTTGCATGATTACAGAAAGACCGTCGCCGATTGCATGGCCGGCAGGCACTACGCCCGGTTCGGGGAAAAATGCCATGAGCTCGGCCTTGCGGCGCAGCATGAGTCCGCCGGGCCGAGCCGCTCGGGCACGATGTGCATGGACGCGCTTAAAAACCTCGGGCGCGCCGACCTCCCGATGGGCGAGTTCTGGATGGGCCGGCGCCACGACGAGCCGGGCGGCCTCGACCCCGGGCTCGGCTACGGCGTGACGCGCCTGGAGGACGGCCAGAACAAGGTCACGAAAATGGTCGCCTCCGCCGCGCATATCTACGGGCGCCGGACGGCGTCGGCGGAGGCGTTCACGTCGAACCGCCACTGGCAGGACGCGCCGGGCATGCTCAAGCAGGCGGCGGACCGCGCCTTTTGCGAGGGAATCAACCGGCTCTTCATACACACCACGACGGCGGGCCGCCCGGAGGACGGAAAGCCGGGCTATGAATATTATGCGGGCACGCATTTCAACCCGAACGCGACGTGGTGGCGGCATTCGGGCGCGTTTTTGAAATATATCGCGCGCTGCCAGCATTTGCTGCGGCAGGGGCTGTTTGTCGCGGATGTTTTATATTACACGGGCGACTGGGCGCCGAACATCGTGCCGCCCAAGCACATCGACCCCGCGCTGGGCTTCGGCCACGACTACGACGCGTGCAACGCCGAGGTGCTGCTCGAGCGCCTGTCGGTCTCGCCGGACGACGGGCGGCTCGTGCTGCCCGACGGCATGGGCTACCGGCTGCTCGTGCTTCCGGAAACCGACCTCATGCCGGTCGGCGTTTTGGAAAAAATCAAGGCGCTCGTCGCGGCGGGCGCGACGGTGTCGGGGCCGCGCCCGGCGCGCGATCCGGGGCTGAAAAATTATCCGGAATGCGACCGTGCCGTGCAGCGCCTCGCCCGCGAGGTGTGGGGCGATTGCGACGGGAAAAGGCGCGTGATGAACCGGCACGGACGCGGGCGCGTCTATTGGGGCGCGCCGCTTCGGGAAATCCTCGCGGAGGCCGGCGCCGGCCCGGATTTCGCCTGCGCGGAGAACGCGGACGCCGCCGCCCATGCGACGGGCGTCGCGAACGCGAGCGGCACGGGCATGGATTATATACATCGCAGCATCCCCGGTGCGAACGGAGCGGAAATCTATTTTGTCGCCAACCAATCGGGCCGCGCGCAGACGCAGGATTGCAGTTTCCGGGTGGGCGGGCGCGCGCCCGAGATATGGGACCCGCTCGACGGCACGATGCGCGCCGCCGCGCACCGGGCGGAGCGCGGGCGCACGGCGCTTTCGCTGGAGTTCGCGCCGTTCCAGTCGTTTTTTGTCGTGTTCCCGGAAAAGCCGTCGGCCCCCGCCGGAAAGGCGGGCGCGCGGAACTTTCCCGTGCGGACGCCCGTGCGCGAGCTGTCCGGCCCGTGGGCGGTGAAGTTCGATCCCGCGTGGGGCGGCCCGGCGGAAATCGAGTTTGCGAAACTGGAGGACTGGACGCTGCGCGCCGGGGACGGCGTCAAATATTATTCCGGGGCGGCGTTGTATATGAAACATTTCGATTATAAAAAAGATGCCGCGGGCGCGGATGATGAAAACACCCGGATCCTGCTTGAGCTTGGCGTGGTGAGGGACATCGCCGGCGTGCGGCTCAACGGCCGCGATCTCGGCACCGTCTGGACGGCGCCGTGGCGCGTCGATGTCACCGCCGCCCTGCGGGACGGTGAAAACGTGCTGGAAATCGAGGTGGTCAACGAATGGCGCAACCGCCTGGCCGGGGACGCGGCGCTGCCGGAGGAAAAACGCCTCACAAGGACAAACATCCCCATCGACCCGAAGACGCCCCTGCTGCCATCGGGACTGCTCGGCCCGGTGCGGCTGGTGTCGGCGAAATGGTGAACCCGGGCGGACGGTGAACCCAGGCGAACCGCAAACCATGGCAGCGCATGATTGCTTTCCTGTGTGTCGCCGAGGCGGTTTTATTGGTTCGATTTTATTCACTGATGTTACGCAGTCGGCAGATTTCTGGTAGGGCGGTCTCGCCGGGACCGCCGTCGGGTGCCGCGGGGGGCTCCCGGCGGTCTCGGCGAGACCGCCCTACCAAAAAACCTCTCCTGCGTAACATCAGTTATACAACCACGGATGAACATGAATGGACACGGATAAAAACTTCAAAAGCGATGCTTTGAATCCGTGTTTATCCGTATTCATCCGTGGTTGAATGGGCGGCTCAAGTGAAGTCACCCTGTTCGGCGCTGCTTTTGATGAAAAAGCAAAGCCCCGGAAGCGCCGTCCGGCGTTTGGACGCGGGCGGGGAAGCCCGCGGGGGCGGGGCTGCCATTGGAGCCGCGAAACGGCGGCGGCGGCAGGGCCGCTTCGCGGCTGCGCGGTGCGGAACCTCATGCAAAATCGCGGGAAACCCAAGTTTTATATTGCAAACACGCATTCAGCATGATTGTTATCCGCCGTTATGTTTATCCAAAAACTCAAAGAACTTGAAGAACTGAAAGCCCGCGCCGTCAAACTGGAGGCGTCGATCGAAACCGAGCGCACCGCCGAACTGGCCGCGCTGCCCGGCCAATACGGTTACGGCGATATCAACGAATTCATCAAAGCGCTGAAGAAGGCCTTTGAAGCCCGTGGAGGCGGCGGCGAAACATCCGCCGCAGGCGACAAACGCACCCGCGTCAAAATCACCCCCGAAATCAAGGAGCAGGTGAAAGCCGCCACCCTCGAAGGGCAAAGCGGCAGCGCAATCGCCGAAAAACTCGGCATCTCGCTCCCCAGCGTGCAGAATATCAAAAAAGAATTCGGCCTGGTGAAGTCGCGCAAAACCGCCTCCCCCATCGCGGAAGCGGACACTCCCGCGGTGTCGGACGCCCCCGCGCCGGCGGCGGACGCTCCCGTGGCGGCGGCGCCCGACCCCGTGGCTTCCTGAGATTCAATTCCAAGCCGTCGAGCACCGGCATCGCGCTGGATTGGCCCCGCTGTGCCGTGCGTCGGCGCTCGCTCCCGGAGCCGTTGCCGTGAAGGTTGCGGTCGCGACCGCAAGAACAACCGTTGTGCCGTGTGGCGACGCTCGCTCCCGGAGCCGTGGGTTTCACCCGCGGACAATACCGGGGGGAGTTTTTGTCGCGCACGAAATTCTTCTCCGGTTCTTTTCCGGCCAAGGCGCCGTCGCCACGCGCCGGGGAGGAGGCAGGTTTGATTCCGGGCGGAGCGGCAGTCTGCCGTGCAGCAGGTTCCCAAATCCGGTTCGTCGCTGTTTTCGATGAGACAGTGACGCCTCGGAGCAGCGATGGTCAGTCCCCGGAGGTGCGGGCGGCAGGCCGGCTTCGCCGGCAGTTTAAGTTGCTCGCTGCACTCGCAGTTTAACTGATGTTACGCGGCGGCCAGTCTTTTGGCAGGCTTTTGGTAGGGCGGTCTCGCCGAGACCGCCGTCGTTTGCCTCGTGGTGCTCGCGGCGGTCTCGCCGTGTATAGTCCCGGGTCAAGGGTAACAGTTGTCCCGCTATGAGGGTGACACTTTTTTTTGG
>JAITDF010000714.1 GCA_031282705.1 Opitutaceae bacterium
GGATGGTGTCGCCGCGCGGTTTGCCGAGCGTCCATGTTTTGCGCTCCGAAACGGGACGGGAGTTGTCATACGCAAGCCGGTTGAACCATGTGCTCGTGACGGCGATTTCGAGTTTGTTCGCGCCGTGCTTTTTTGCGCGGCCGGAAATGTCGAGACGGTAGGGTGGCGCCCAAAGCGTGCGGAGTTTTTCGCCGTTCAATGTCACTTCCGCGACAAATTCCACTTCGCCCAAATCCAACAGGAGCGGCGCGTCCGCGGCGGTGTCGGGGGGAAGTTCAAACTCGGTGGCATAGACGGCTGTGCCGGAAAAGGCGAGCGCTTCGACGCCGAGGTCGGGGAGGTCTTTCCACGGGGTGAGTTTTTTGAGAACGAGTTTTTCGGGCGTGCCCCAGCCGGAGGGAAACGCCAGTGTCCACGGGCGCGTCAAGGAAAGCGCGCGGGTGTTCACGGGGGCGGCCGTGAAGAATGGCGCCGAGGGTCCGCCTTCGGTGAAAATCCTGTATACGCCGGGGGTAAAAGCGTTTATGGTGGTGTAATCGGCGGAGATTTCGTGCGGGACCTGCGGCGTGAACGGGTCGCCGAAATTCGGCGTGTAAATGACACGGTAAATTTTTCCCGGGATTTCCGGCTTCGGAATGTCGCGGCGGAAGACGACAAAGCAGGCACCGGCTCGGGGAAGGTCAAGCGGGACGCTTGTCGTGCGGTTGTGTGTTTGTGCGACGGCGGCGCGGCGTTCGCCGGTGACGGGGTCCCAGATTTCAACCGTGTTACCGGTGGTGTTGAAATGCAGTGTTCCCTTGAAATCGCTCCCCTGCGGCGTGCTGATGAAATACCAGTCGGCGTTTTCCGCGCGGCGGTGCGTCCAGAGGGCGAGGTCGTCAAGGGCGGAGGTCGCGGCGTCTTTGCGCGCGCCCGTCACATCGGGCTGGATTCCCAAGCGCACGAGGGCGGCGTCGAGCGGGGCGCCGGAGACGACGCGGCCTTTGCCGAGTTCGCGGACGCGGGCGCGGGCGGCCTCACTTTTGAGGTCGTCGGGCGCTTGAAAACTGAAAGCCGTGGTCGCGGAGTGCGACGCGCAGGGGGCGTCCGTTTTGCTTTGTTCGCCTTGGGAGTTGGTCGGCTCGCCCCAGATTTCTTTGACGGCGGCGTCGAAACGGCTCCGGCTTTCCCCGCCGCCGGCGAGGGTGGCGAGGTTTTGGGGCGCGTCGCCGACGACGGTGGCGCCGGCGCGGACGAGGTCGCGGATTTTTTCGAGGGTTTGCGGCAGCATCCGTTTGTTGTCGGGCAGCCAGAGGACGCGGTAGGCGATGCCGTCGGGTGTGACGAGGTTACCGGCGGTGTCAACGGAGAGGCGGGTCAGGAGGATGTCGGGGTTGCAGTAGTCGTATTTGTGTCCGGCGGGGAAGGGGGCTTTTTGGTCGGGTTTGTGGGGGATTTCGTCGCCGAGATACCAGAGGACGGAGGAGACGGGCTTGCCGCGTTCGAGCATGAAGGCGAGGCGGGCGAGATAGGAGGTAAATTCCGGCATGTGTTGCCACCATGTCTGTCCGCGGAGGAAGGGCGTGCCGATGCCCGGCCCGAAGGCGGCGCCGGGCGGCAGAAAGCCGTCAACGCGCGGGTTGTGCGTGTAGTTGTGGAAAACCAAATGGGTGACGCCCTCGACGCATTTGATGTTGGCGATTTCTTTGAGCATGTCGAAGTGCTCGTTCCAAGTGAGGGAGAAAGAGGTGAATGCCTCGGCGGCGACGCGCGGTTTGCCGTAGAGACGGGCGGCGGAGGCGGTGGGTTTGATGGGTTTGAAATTTATGTCGCCCACGAATCCCTTGGAAAAGGGCTGCCAGAACTCGGTCATGGGAATGTCGGCGTGCTTGTAGTATTCGAGGATGTCGGCGGGAAAAATGTCGCCGGCGGCGGTTTCGTAGGAGACGGCGACGCCGTCGGCGCGGGCGCGGCGCGCCATTCCCGCGTAGAAGCGGTTTGCGAAAAGGTCGCCGATGTTGCCGCGCCAGTCGCGCAGGAAACGCGCGGTGGTTTCGGGGTCGGCGACGACGTAGCCGAAGACGGCGGGGAGCCAGCCGCGGAGTTCGTAGCCGGAGTGGGCGAGGAAGTCGGCCTCCATTGTTTTCGTCCACGTCTGCGTTTTGCACTCCCACGAGTCGAGGAGCATGCCTTGGAGAAGGCCGTTCGCGAGGGGACCTTTCGCGATTCTGCCGATGTAGCCGGCGTAATGGGCGTCGGGGCCGGCGTCGGAGAGCTTGTCGCATTCCCAGCCGGTGGCCTCGGCGGGCGCGGGGGCGTTGCGGTGCCCCGTGTTGACATGGCCGATGCGCAACACCGTCCATGTTCCGGAGGGGGTGGCGGCGGCGTCTTTGCCGGGCGCGGTCCATTTGAGTTCGCCGGTGCCGCGGTTGAAACGTTGGGTGATGTCGCGGATGGTTTCGGGGCGGATGTGGGCGGCGGGGTTTTGGCTGACACTGTCGTTGGCGCGGAGAATGCCGCGCAATGACCAGCCCGCCTCGGACTCCCAGCTGTTTTTGCGGGCGGCGGTGGAGAAGCGCAAGAAGCGGAGGTGCATCCGGTTTTGGTTGGTGATTTGAAGGCGGACGCTGGAAACCGGCGCGGGTGTTTCGGGCAGCGCGAAGGTGATGGGGCGGTCGCCCTGCCAGCTATCTTGCGGCAGCGCGGTTTCGAGGAGTTTTTGGCTGCCGCCGTCCGGGAGGTTTGCGACGAGCGTCACCGTCATGCCGGGTTCGTAGCAAAAGGGGTGGTTCATGCTGTTGGGGTTGGGGAACTCGAAGCTGCGCAGGGTGACGGGCGAGTCGAAGGTGATTTCGAGGACGTGGGGTTTTCCGGCGGGATTGGGCGGGAGGCCGAAGCCTTTGAAGTCGCTTTTGCCGCCCGGAAAGAGGTCGCGCCAGGGATAATTGCCGTCGGAAAGGGCGCGAACGGCGGCGGGGACGAGCGGTTTGCCCGTGTCGCCCAGCGGCGTGGGAAACGCGAGGACGAAGAGGTCGAGGTAATCGCCCGCGCCGCCCGAGGGTCGGGGCAGGGCTGCTGCGGCGGATTCGCCGGCGGGGATGTCGGTGCGCGTCCACACGAGATGGCGCATGGTGTTTTCGAGGGTTACCCAGGGGCCGCCCGCCATGCTCCATCCCGGGCAGTTTTGCATGGTGAACCGCAGTCCGAGCCGGCGGCTTTCCTGCGCGGCGTGGCGCACATACTCGTCCCAGCGGGGGCTGAGGCAGGTGACGGATTCCTTGACGCCGGGCCATTTGCCGCCGCCCTGATTGCCGTGAAACAACTGGATGCCGGAGAGACCGGCGGCGGCGATGGCTTCAAGGTCGGCGGTGATGCCGTCCTTGGCGACATTACCGCCGAGGAGGTGAAACCATGTTTCGGGGTAAAAAACTTTGGGCGGTTTTTTGAAATCGGCCTCGTCGTCGCCACTGAACGCCCTGTCGAGCAGGGCTGCGGGCGGCACGGCGGGCGGCGGCGGCGCGTCCGCGGCGGCGGAAAAAGGCGTGGCGAGCGCGGCGGCAAGAGCGAAGAGGGAGCGGACGGTTGATATTGTTTTTAAACGCATGGAGATGGTGTGGTGTGTCATAGAAGTTGGTGTTGGCGGTCTGACTTTTTTCCAAAAACTTTTCAACCCGAATTCCGCGATTGGCTTCGGGATGCCGCACATTGGAGTCCAAACTATCGCATGCCGAATCCTTTGCGAAAGACGCTCGGATGCAATCGCGGAATCCGGATTCAAAAAAGCAAAATTCCGAGGAACTTTCTGAAATTCAACGTTTCTTCCCTCAAATGCTTTCTTCATCTTCGCATTCCACTACGTCTCGTTCAACCACCGCACTTTCCCGCCGTGACTTCATCCGCAAGAGCGTTCTTGCCGC
>JAITDF010000734.1 GCA_031282705.1 Opitutaceae bacterium
CCACCTACCGCATCAACCCCTGGAGCCAGTGGTACGCCGACTACGAATACGCCCGCTCCCAAAACTACGAACGCCCCTGGTCCCTAAACCTCGGCTACCGCCGCCTCTGGTAAAACGCCCCCGCCGCGTCCGCGCGTCTCCGCCGCCCCATGCATTGAAGCAGACTTGGAAGCCCGCGGTACGTCAGCAGACATTACGATTGGCCGCCGGCGCGGCAGCATGACGTACCGCAGGTTGTCAGGCTTCTCGCTCCGCTCGGAACCAAACCTGCTTCCGGGCCGGAGGCCCGCGAAAGGAAGCGCGCCGTAAAAATACGGCGCGCGAGCTTTCGGGAGCGGACTTGGTTTCGAGCGGAGCGACAGTCCGCCAGTCTGCGGCGCGTCAGAGCCGCGTGACATCGGTTGCCAAATCCAAGGGTGTCCGGACAGGCGCTAAACCGCGAAATTTTTCAACGATTCGAAATCGAGCGTCGCGAAGTAGTCGGCGATGGTTTCGGCGCGGCGGATTTGCACCACTTCGCCGTTTTCGCGCAGCAGCAGTTCCGCCGAGCGCAGCTTTGCGTTGTAATTGAAACCCATGGCGTGGCCGTGCGCCCCGGCGTCGTGAATGACGACCAGGTCGCCCGGCTCCACGCGCGGCAGGGCGCGGTCGATGGCGAACTTGTCGTTGTTTTCGCAAAGCGAGCCGGTCACGTCGCAGACAAAATCGCGCGGCAGGTGCTCCCGGGCCGGCACGGAGATGTGATGATACGCGCCGTAAAGCGCGGGGCGCATCAGGTCGGCCATGCACGCGTCGAGCCCGACGTATTCCTTGTAGGTGCTTTTCCGGTGCAGGACGCGGCTCACCAGCCAGCCGCAGGGGCCGGTGATCACGCGCCCGCATTCCATGCGGATGTCGAGCGGCGCGAGGCCGGCCTTTTCGATTTTTCCGGCGTAAAGTTCGCGGATGCCCCCGCCGACGCGGTTCAGGTCAACCGGCTCCTGCCCCGGTTTGTAGGGGATGCCGATGCCGCCGCCGATGTTCACGAACTCGAAGCGGATGCCGAGTTGCGCGGAGAGCGCGGCCACGAGCTCGAAGAGGAGCTGCGCGGTCTCGATGAAGTAGGCGGCGTCGAGCTCGTTCGAGGCGACCATGGTGTGGAGGCCGAAGCGTTTCACGCCCTTGTCGCGCAGGATGCGGTAGCCCTCGAAAAGCTGGGCGCGCGTGAAGCCGTATTTCGCCTCCTCGGGGTGGCCGATGATGGCGTTGCCCGCCTTGAGCCTGCCGGGGTTGTAGCGGCAGCAAACCAGCCCGGGCAGGCCGGCGTGCTTTTCCAGGAAGGGGATGTGCGTGATGTCGTCGAGGTTGATGATCGCGCCGAGTTTCACCGCCGCGACAAATTCCTCCGCCGGCGTGTCGTTCGAGGTGAAAATGACCTCCTCGCCGCGCGCGCCGGCCGCCTCGGCGAGCACCAGTTCCGGCAGCGACGAGCAGTCCATGCCGAGGCCTTCCGACTTCAGGATTTTCAGCAGGAACGGATTCGGCGCGGCCTTGACCGCGAAATGCTCGCGGAAGCCGGGATTCCAGGCGAACGCCGCCTTGAGGGCGCGGGCGTTGGCGCGGATCGCCGCCTCGTCATACAAATGGAACGGCGTGGCGTGTTTCCGGGCGAGTTCCTCAAGTTGCGCGGTGTTGAGCGGGAAGGTTTTTTTCGGCATGGCGGTGTGGCTGGCGTAAAAAAGCGGCAAGGAACCGGTTTTGGCCGCGGCCTGCAATCACTTTTCCCGGCAGGCGTTGGCGGCGGGGCGCGACAGGAAGTGATGCCACCCCCTCAAAAGGCGGGTGCAACCCAAAGTGATGCCCCCCTCTTTCCTCTTTCTCTTTCGTCTTTCGTCTTTCGTCTTTCGTCTTTCGCCAGGCACGAGCGGGGGCGAAAGAGAAAGAGGAAAGATAAAGAAGAAAGAGAAAGAGAAAGAAAACGGACGCCTCCGCGCCCCCTCATTCATGCAAACAACGATGGCGGCGGGACGGTTTTGTTTTCAAACAGCTCCATCAACACCAGCAGCCCCGTCCAAGGGCACATCGGGTCGCACAGCTCCACGTCGCCGCCGCGCCCGGTGACCGCCGAGAAATTCTCGAACAGCCCGCCGCTCTCGCGCCAGTTGCGCTCGTATAATTCCGTCGAACGCCGCGCGAGCGCCGCCGCCGCGTCACGGCGGCCGGCGCGCCTCAGCCCGAGATACACCAAAAAATTCAGCGGCGCCCAGACGCGCCCGCGCCAATAGTGCTGCTCCGGATACGCGGGGTCGGAGCGCGGCGCCGACGGGATGACCCACCCGCCCCAATACTCCGCCTCGTTCAGCAGATGCCGCCCCAGCATCAGGTCCGCCTGATGTTTTGTGACCGCGCCCGTGAGCAGCGGATAAAAACAGGTCGGCGAAGTGCGCGGGCTGAATTCGCCGGTGTCGGTGCGCACGTTCTGGAAGATGCCCGCCTCCTCGTTCCAGAGCCGCCCGAGCGCGCCGCGATGGGCGGCGCCGCGCGCGTCCAGCTCGCGCGCCCCGGCCTCCAGCCCCAGCCCGCGCGCCAGCCGCGCGAGCGCCTCGCAATCCAATATATAAAGCGAATTAAGCCCGGCGTCGGCGAGTTCCATCAGGTGCGTCGTTGTATTGAACGGAACGCCGTCCCACATCGGCGCGTTGTCCGGCCCGCCCTCCAGCTTCGCGCCGCGCAGCGTGTCGGGTTGCAGGACCTCCGCCAGGTCGCCGACCCGCGGCTCAAACGGATGCGACCCCGGCGAAAGCAGGCCGAGCCGGTTTTTGCGCGCCCTGTCCCACCAGCGGTTCCACGCCAGCAGCGGCCCCCAGACCTCGCGCAGGTATTTCTCATTCGGGCGCAACTCGTGCAGCGCCAGCACGCCCAGCCCGCCGATGCACGGCTGCGAGCGGTCGAGCGAGACGCGCCCGCTGCCGTTGGCGACATTGGGCACGAATTCGCCGCCCACCATCTCCCGGAAAACCTCGCGCACGCAGCTCCACGCAAGCTCCGCGTCGTCGAGCGCCAGCAGCCAGCCGAGGAAGAAGCTGTCCCAGCAAAAAATGCCGTAGCCGAGCCGGTCCACGTTCCACTGGCGCGACGGCGTGGTGATGACGCGTTTATACAATGGCTCATGCACGGTGTTCCACGCCAGGCACGCGCGCGCGCCTGCATATCGCTCCGCCGCGGCCCCGAAACGCGCGCGCCCCGCCGCCTCCCGCGCGCGGGCCTCGTTTACCAAGGCGGCGATCTCCGCCACGCCCCGTTCTCTCGACGTGGAAATGCCGACATCGCCCGCAAGCCCCAGCACCCAGCTCGGGAAACGCCGGGCCAGAAACCCGTCCGTCGCCGGGGTCTCCGTGCAATATATATCCATGTCAAAACCCTCCGCGCGCGCGCCGATCACGCGCGGCGCGGACATTATAAAATGCCCCGGCCTGTTCCACAAAAAGGCGCCCTCGACCGCCATCGAAGGCGGCCTCGGCCCGGAGTATTTTGTCTGTATCAACAACACCAGATCCCGCTCCCCCGCCCCCGCGCTTTCCACGCTGATGCGCGCGTCGCCCATCTCCACCGTCAGCGCCGTGTAGCCGCCGTCCGGCGCATGAAGCCCCGGGCGCACGCGCACGCGCCGCGCGGCGATTTCCGATTCCGCCAGTTTCACGCCGGCGGTCGCGCCCACCGATTTCGGCCCGAACGCCGTGTCCTCGATCATGGTGAGCATGCCGTGGTGGCAGAACGAAAGCCGCGGCGACAGCCCCTCCGGCATGAGCACGTGGTTGAGCACGCTGCGCGTGTCCCAAGTATTCCATCCCCGCGCCCGTGTGGTCGTCAGGGCATGTCCGTTTCCCGATGGCTGGCTCATGGTTTGTTGGAAGATTCCAAAAAATTATTCGGGAAAGGGAGGAGGCAAACGCCTTCTTCGTTTCCCTGGTTTCCTTCTGTTCAAATTAAGGATCAGATATTACGCGGCGGCCAGTTTTGGCAGGGCGGTGGCGCCCCGACCCCCCGGGGCCCCCCGGGGCGGAACCGGCGGGCGAGGGGCGGCCCCCCCGCCCAAAAAATCCCACAGCGGTACAACAAGTAATGATAAAA
>JAITDF010000052.1 GCA_031282705.1 Opitutaceae bacterium
TCGTTTTTTACCTGTCCCCCATTGCATTCCTGTCCCCCATTGAATTCCAGGCCTGGTTTGGGATGTAGGGCGAGCGTCCCGCTTGCCTGGTTTGGGGGTGCGGAACGTTTTGTGGCGACTGAAGTCGCCACGCCAAATCCGGCGACTAAAGTAGCCGCCCCGATTCCGCCGCCGCCGCGCCTTTCTCCGGGCCTTCCTCCGGGCCGGCGACTTTAGTCGCCGAAAGCGGCGGAGCCGCGCGGCCGGGCGACTTCAGTCGCCCGCTCCAACCAGGCAAGCGGGACGCTCGCCCTACTTCCCAAACTGGCAAGCGGAACGCTCGCCCTACTTCCCAACCAGGCAAGCGGGACGCTCGCCCTACTTCCGCCATCCGTCGCCGGCGAAAAAAAACGCGGGAATGCAATGGGGGAGCGGTGAAAAACGAACTCTCGTTTCAACGGCGGAATTTGGGATTATTGTTTTTTCGGGGACGGTGTCACGATGGCGCGGAAGGCTCGGTCCGAGGGGAGGTATTTTTTTGCAAGGGCGTCCAGCTCGGCCTTCGTGATGCCTTCGAAATCGGCGTGGCGGGTGCGGCTCCAGTCGAGCCGTTCGGGCTGCTCCTGCGCGGCGCCCAGCACGGAGCCGAGCCAGTAGGCGTTGGTGCGGGCGGATTCGCGGAGGCTCGTCAGAATCGGCAGGCGGGCGCGTTCGAGTTCCTCGGCGGTCACGCCGTTTTGCGCGAGGTCGTCGGCGATGGCGGCGATGGTTTGGGCGACGATTTCGACTTTCGCGGGGTCCAGCGTGACGCTGGAGGCGAGGAGGCCGTAGCCGCGGTAGGTGTCGCTGGGCGCGCTGTAGGCGGAGGGGCTGTAGGTGTCGCCGAGTTTTTCGCGGACTTGCACGCGGAGGCGGTCGCGGAACACGGCCGTGAGGAGGCTGAGGCGGCGGGCGACGCCGACATCGCGGCTGTCGGTCGTGGGCCAGTAGAGGGCGAGGACGCCTTTCGGGATTTCGGTCTCGACGGTGAAGTTTTTGGCGAAGGGTTTTTCGGGGAAGGCGGCGCGGCGCTCGGCTTCGAGCGGGGGCCTGGCTTCGCGCGGCGGGAGCGCGCCGAGGGTGCGGGCGACGGCGTCGCGGGCGGCGGCGGGGTCGAGGTCGCCGACGATGGCGATTTCGACGGGGCCGGCGGCAAACTGGGGCGCGAGCCAGGCGCGCGCCTCGGCGGGGGTGCGCGCGGCGAGTTCGGCTTGCGCGGGCACGCCGAAGCGGGGGTCGCCGCCGGCGAGGAGGCGCGGCATTTCGAGCTGGAGGGGGCCGTTCGGCACGTGGCGCATGCGGGTGTAGAATTGCTCGAAGGCTTTGCGCGCCTGGCGGTCGGCTTCCTCGCGGTGGCCGGGGTCGGTGAGGTGCGCGGCGATGAGCTGGAGTTGCAGGAGGAGGTCGTCGCGGTTGGTGCGGGCGGTGAAGACGAGGGCGTCGTCGGCCACGCTGAAGCCGGTGCCCACGGTGCGGCCGGCGAGGATGCGCTGGAGGTCGTCGGCACTGTGTTTGCCGAGGCCGCCGGCGAGGAAGGTGGAGTTGATGTAGGTGGCGAGGCCGGGCTGGTCGCGGGGTTCGGTGAGCCGGCCGGTGCCGACGCGGACGGTGATGTGGATGCGGCCGGCCTCGAAATCGGTTTTCTTTGTGTTGAGGCGGACGCCGTTGGCGAAGGCGGCGAGGTCGAGGTCGAGGTCGGCGACGTGTTCGCTTGAGGTGATTTTTCCGGCGGGGCCGAAGTCGGTGTAGGCGAAGGCGGCGGCGGCGGCGGTCTCGGGCGCGGCGACGGGCGTGGCGCGGGATTTTTCGTAAACGGCGGTGATGATGTCGGCGGGGGTGGCGGCGGCATTGGCGGGGGCATTGGTGGCGGTGGTGGCGGCGGTGGCGGCGGCGGCGGGGGATGCGGTGGAGCTGCCGTCCTGCCCGCTGGGGTGGGATGGGCGGCGCGGAGCGCCGTCCACGGGCGGGTCGTCCGCGCCGCTCGATCCCGCGGGCGGGGCGTCCGCGCCGCTTTCGATGACGGCGTTGCCCATGACGGTGAGGTAGCGGCCGGGGGCGTCGAAGGCGGCGCGGAGGGCGGCGAGGCATTCGGCGGCGGTGATTTTTTCGAGGGCGGGCTTGAAGAGGGCGAGGTCGTCGTCGGGCGTGGTGAAAACGCGGTCGTTGACGAGGGCGGAGATGAGCCCGGAGGCGAGCGAGTCGGAGCGGCGCGTGGCGGCGGTGCGGACGGCCTGTTCCAGGCTGTTGAGGATGTTGGCCGCGGCTTCGCGCAGCTCGGCGTCGTCGAATCCGTGTTCGAGGGCGCGGCGGAGTTCCTGCTCGCCGAGGGCGAGGGCGGCGGGCCATTGCGCGGGCCGGCAGGTGAGGTCGATGCCGGCGTTGCGGAAAAGATCAAAGCCTTCGCTGGCGTAAACGACGCCGCGGGAGAAGGGCGCGTTTTCTTTTTTGGCGAGGATGGAGAGGCGGCGGTTGACGATGGCGAGGGCCACGGTGCGGGGGAGTTTTTCCAGGCGCGCGGCGGCGGTGTCGGCTTCGGGCTGGATGGCGGTGATGCTCTGGATGGAGACGCCGGCGGCGGGCGCCTCCGCCTCGGGGAGCCAGGCGGCGCGGGTGCCGGCGAACGCGGGGATGGAGCCGAGGCCAGGGTCGGGGCGGGCGGGCGCTCGGGCGGCGAGGGTGGAGAAGACGCCGGCGATCCGCCCGGCGACGGCGGCGGGGTCGAAGTCGCCGACGGCGATGACGGCCATGCGTTCGGGACGATACCAGGCGTCGTAGAAGGCGGCGAGGTGCTCGCGCTGGAAGGACTCGATGGTTTCGGTTTCGCCGATGGGGAAGCGGTGCGGGAGGAGCGTGTCGCCGAGGACAAATTTGTATTCGGCGAGCCGCTGGCGGTAGTCGATGGAGTCGCGGGTGCGCTTCTCGGCGAGGATGATGCCGCGCTCCTTGTCCACCTGCCGCTGGAGCAGCAGCAGGCCGCCGGCGTAGTCGTGGAGGACGGCGAGCCCTTCGGCGAGGGTGGGCGCCTTCGTGTCGGGCAGTTCGAGCAGGTAAACCGTGCGGTCGAAGCTGGTGTAGGCGTTGGTGTCGTTGCCGAAGCCCATGCCCATGCGCTGGAAAAAATTCACGAGCGTGCCCGGCTCGTAGTGGGTGCTGCCGTTGAAGGCCATGTGCTCGAGGTAGTGCGCGATGCCGCGCTCGGCGTCGGTTTCCTGGAGCGAGCCGGCGACGACGGCGAGGCGCAGGCTGGCGCGGTCCTTCGGCTCGGAATTGGCGAGCACGGCGTAGCGCAGGCCGTTGGGCAGCGTGCCGAAGCGCACGCGGGGGTCGGCGCGCAGGTCGCTGGTTTCATGGGCGAACTTCGGGCCGGACGGCGGCGTGACCGCGCGGGCGGGGGCGCCGGAAAACAGGACGCCGAGGGCGATGAGCGCGGCGGCAAGGGTGGCGGGTCGGATTGTTTTTTGCATGTGGGAACAGGAATGGACAGGAATGGAAATGCGCGAAGGCGTGGTTGACGGCGACGCTGCGGGGAAGGGGACGCTTTGGCAACAGAAGAGCCGCGCGGGGCGGCGGCGCGGGGGTGGCGCGGGGCGGCAGACGGGCGCGGCTCAAAGTTGTGTCACCCCCCGAAATCGTTCTTCGTTCTCTTTATCTTTCTCGTTTTCGTTCTCGTCCTCGTCCTCGAACCATCCCGAAGACGTAAGAAAGATAAAGATAAACTGATGTTACG
>JAITDF010000101.1 GCA_031282705.1 Opitutaceae bacterium
TCGAGGAGCGCGCCGTCGTTGACCAGCAGCGCGCCGGCGCTGACGGTGGAGCTGCCGCGCCAGGAATTGCTGCCGCTGAAGAGGACGGTGCCGGCACCGGTTTTGAGCAGCGTGTTGAGCGGCTCGGCCGTGCCGGAGGCATAAACAGGGTCGAAAAACAGCACGTCGCGGCCGCCTTGAATGACGAGTGTGTTGTTGCCGTTGTGCGTGCCGCCGCCGGCATTGCCGTAGATGGCGTTGGGGACCTTGTCGGCGGTATGCACGTTGCCTTGGAAAACGATGTCGCCCTCCCTGGCATCGAGGGTTATGATTCTGCTTGCGTTCACGCACAGAGCGCCACCCACGCCTACGGCGGCATTGTTCTCAAAACGGATGCCCGCCGGCCCGTTCGCCGTGATGGTCATGGCGTCTTGCGAATAAAACGCGCCGCCGTTCCCGCTACTGGCGATGGAGTTGCTCGTGACCAGAAAGGTGCCGGAAACGCGGGGGGCGATGAGGAGGGCGCCTCCGGATGATATCGCACCGCCTTGGCCGTTGCGGCAGTAGTTGTTCTGGATGAGAATGTCCTTGTGGGTGCCGGAGAGTATGACGGTGCCAGACTGGGCCAAGGAGAAGGCGCCGCCGTTGCTGTTGTTGGCGGTGTTGCTTGTGACCAGCAAGGTGCCCGAGAGCACCGGGTTGATGGTGATCGTTTTGTTCTCCGCATACAGCCCACCGCCGCGGCGGGGGCCGTAGTTGTCCGCGAGCACGAGGTTTTCCTGCGAACCGGTGATGGTGATGCCGGTGTATCCATAGGCCGCGCCGCCAAAGGTCGGCGCGGCATTGTCGCTGCCGTTGTTTCTGTTCCGGGCAAGCTCCGTCGTGCCGGCGGCGCCGGCCAGTGTGATGTTCACGGCACCGGCGGAGGAGCGGATGGCCGAGGAGCCGAGGGCGTCGGTGATGGCGATGTTGGAAAGCACGAGGTTGATGGTGCCGTCGGCGGCGGTGGCGGCGGTGTTTTCAAACACGCCCGTGGCGTTGTTCCCCGTGAGGGTCACGTGCGCCGCGCCGCCGGGGTTGAGCACGTAGGGGTTTGCCGTGAGCGTGACGGGGGCGGCGAGCACGCTGTTCGTCCCGGCGCCGGTGAACGACACCGTGCCGCCGGCGGTGAGGGATTCCATCTCGGTTTTAAGCGACGAGTCCGAGGAGACGGTCACCCCGTCGGCTCGGGCGGCCGGGTTGGCGAGCGGGTGAAACGAGAGCGGGATTCCAGCCAGCAGTGCGGCCAGCATGGCCGGTGCGCGGCGCGGGAACGGGCGGGCGGATGTTTGTTTTTTGTGGTTTTTTGGGATCATGGGTGGCGGTGGTTGGGTTGAAAGGTTGTCGCCGGCGTCAAGGTGCCGGCGGGCGGTCGGTGCGATTGCGGGTGGCGGTGGTTTTTTGGAGGCGGCTGGAGGAGACGGAGTGACGGGGGCGGGTTTGCATTGAACGGCACGACATATGGGCGGTGCCGCGCGCGTCGGCAATCACTGCAATGCTGAAACGTTAACCACAAAGGAACCGCCGGGATTTTTCCCTCACGGCAAAAGACCTCGGGGTCGCGGGGACCGCGTTTTTTTGCGGGCCTGGGGTTTTTGCGAAGCCAGGCCTTTTGCGGGCCCCCGGCCCGGAAGCAGGTTTGGAAACCTGCGGTACGTGGCGCTGCCGCGCCGGCTGCCGGTCGTGGTGCCGGCGGCCTGACGTAGCGCAGACTTCCAAGCCGCTTCAAAGCCCGCGCCTGATTGCGGGCTTGTTCCCGGGCATGGGGCCGGTCGCGGGCCTTTGGAGCCAGCCGTCCAAAGCGATGATGGAATCGCGGGGCGCAACGAAAGTTGCACCGAATAGTGCGCCGTGGTTTTTAATCGGTCTGTGATGCGCCCGGCAAAACTCGGAATGTCACCGCGGTGCCGCGGCCACCGGGGCCTTCACTGATTTCAACCGTGCCGCCAGCTTGTTCCATGCGGCGGCGCATGTTGTCCAAGCCGTTGCCGCCGGAGCGGGGGCGGCGGGTTTTTGTTTGAAGCCGCAACCGTCGTCTTCGACTTGGATGAGTGCGGTCGAGCCGTGCATTTTGATGCGCAACCACACATGCGTCGCATTGGAATGCCGGGCGGCGGGAATGCAATTGGGGACAGGTAAAAAACGAACTCTCGCGCCCCAAAATCCGTCGCGCGCCGGTTTCCCCTCAGGGTGATGAAACAAAAGCCAGGGCGGCGCAGGGCAAATCTTCCCCAACATTGCATGGCAACCCGGGGCGCGGACGGATTCGTCGCGCGGGAGCAGACCGGTTTCTTTCGCGGGGCTTTGGATTTTAAGCGTGGACGGCGGGCTTGCAAATTGGTCTAAAAACGGCCTCCACCCGCATGTCCGGTTTCGATTTCAGTCTTCTTTCCAAGGGCGGCCCGATGATGGCCGTCATCCTGCTCATGGCCGCAATCATGGTCGTGCTCGCCATCGAGCGGACGTTGTATCTGCACCGGGGGCAGATACGGGCGCGGGCGTTCATCGAGGGCATAAAAAACACGTTGCAGAAGCGCCGGCTGGTCGAGGCGTTGACGATTTGCGAGGAGACGCCCGGCCCGGTCGCCGCGGTGGTGAAGGCGGCGCTGCTGCACACCCGGGAGGGCGCGGAGAGGATGCGCCACGCGGTGCGGGACGCGGCCATCGTCGAGATGCCCGCGCTGGAGCGGCGGCTCGGCGCGATCGCGGCCATCGCGCAGGTCGCGCCGCTGGTCGGGCTGCTGGGGACGTTGCTGGGGATGATCACCACGTTTCATGCGTTCATGCAGGGCGGCCAGTATGCGACGGCGGGCGCGCTGGCCGGGGGGCTTTGGCAGGCGCTGGCCGCCACGGCCGGCGGTCTGCTTGTCGGCATCCCCGCGCATCTGGCGCATCATTTTCTGGGGGGGCGGGTGCGTTCGATCGTGCGCGACGTGGAGTGGTCGGCCAACGAGATCATGGATTATCTGCTTTCCGAATATGCGGCGGGCGGGGAGGAGCAGGGGGAGCGGGGGGACGCCGCCGGAAAACCGGGTGCCGCCGGAAAGCCTGACGTTGCCGAAGAGCCGGGTGCAGCCGGAAAACCGGGCGCTGCCGGGAACCCGGATGGCACCGGGAAGCCGGGTGCTGCCGAAGAGCTGGATGGCGCCGGGAAACCTGACGCCGACGAAAAGCCGGATGGTGCCGGGAAGCCGGGTGGCGCCGAAGAGCCGGGCGGCGCCGGGAAACCGGGCGGCCCGGGGGGCTGACCGGGGGAGACCGCGCATATGTTCACGCGACCGCTCGATCTTGTTTCGCATTTGCGTCCGCCGCCGCGGGGCACCGACTGGCTTCATTTGGTCAATGTCGTGTTGATTGTGTTTTTCTTCTTTTTGTTCGGTTCCCGGTTTGTGCTTTCACCGGCGTTGGTGACGGGGGACGCGCCGTTGCGGCTGCCGTCCGGCGTCGCGGCCGGGGGGGCGTTGGTGGGGGCGGCGGAGGTCGTCAGCATCAAGACCAACGGCCAGATTTTCACCGATCATGGCCTGGTCGCCGGCATGGGGCAGCTGCAGGTGTGGTTTGCGGAGAGGATCGCGCGCGCGCCTGCTTCCGCGTTGCTCATCCGCGCGGATGGCGGGGTGTCGCTCGATCTGGTGATGCGGGTCGCCGATGCGGCGCGGCAGGCGGGTTTCGCGCAGGTGTCGCTCGCCGTCGAGACCGGGCGGGCGGCGTCGCCGGCGGGTTAGGGGTGGGGTTTGTATTTAACTGACTGATGTTACGCGGCGGCCAGTTTTGGTAGGGCGGTCTCGGCGTGTATAGTCCCGGGTCAAGGGTAACAGTTGTCCCGCTATGAGGGTGACACTTTTTTTTGGAGTTTTTTTCAGGTG
>JAITDF010000139.1 GCA_031282705.1 Opitutaceae bacterium
TATAAAATCTCTTTTGGACTTGGATGACAATCATGCGAGAAAATTTTTAAAAGACCTGCTCGAAAAGTATCCGATAGCTGTAACACGCAATCTCACATCAGCAAAACAATGGGTAAAAAAACATGCGCGTGCTTCGGAGCGTTTTGGTTTACTGGCATCCTCCAACGCTTTACGGTTAAAGCCAGACGCAATTGATATTCGTGTAAAAACAGACCCTATTCACTATTTCCTTGGTGAGAAAGATGATCCTCGTTCATGCTTTTATCTCGAAGACGCCGCTACGGAATTTCAGGTGCAAGGATTGGAATTAGATTGGGCTTGTGTGACATGGGATGGTGATTTCCGCGTAATGAAGAATAAGTGGCACTATCACAGTTTTCGCGGCACGAAATGGAATCTTGTTATAAAACCAGAGAATCAAATGTATCTTAAAAATGCCTATCGCGTGCTACTCACTCGTGCGCGTCAGGGTTTTATTGTTTATATTCCCCGAGGTGATATTGCTGACCATACGCGGCTGCCTGAATACTATAATGGTGTCTATGAGTATCTCATTCACCTTGGGATGCCTCAAATATAGTGCGCATCCATGACGCGGTGGTGCTTTTGCAAACTCCCCGGCAAGCCCGATTTTGTTTTCCCGAGGGTGCGGCTGGCGGTTTTTGTCGATGGCTGCTACTGGCATGGTTGTCCAAAGCACTACACGCGGCCCAAGTCCAACCGTGCTTTTTGGGATGCCAAGATCGACCGCAACCGCCGGCGCGACCGGGAGGTGAACCGGCTGCTTCTCGCCAAGGGCTGGCGCGTGCTGCGCATTTGGGAGCATGCGCTCGCACGCCGGCTTGAAAACCATACCGTCGCCCGCATCCGCCAGGCGCTTTCCGCGAAAGCGATGTTGAAAAATGCACGGGGATGACGCATTCACTTCGGCCTGTTTTTCTCCAATTCTTTTCACCATCAAATTCCCATGCCGACACCGACTTCCTTTGCCGCCATCCGCAGAGCGCTTGCCCCGCTTGAGCGCGAGGCGCTCGTCAAGCTCATCGGCGAGCTGCACGCGCTCAACGAGCGGAACCGTGATTTTCTCGCCACACGCTTCCTCGCGAAGGGCGGCACGCCCGAACGATACAAGAAAATCATCCGCGAGGCCCTTTGTCCTTGCCTGCCCGACGAGGATGGTGACGTGAGCTTCCGCGAGGCCCGCCGGGCCATCGGCGACTATCGCAAGGCGTCGGGCGACGCGGCGGGGCTGGCCGAACTTTTGGTTTTCGCCGCCGAGTGCGGCACGCGCTTCACCCTCGAATACGGCGACATCGACGAGCCGTTTTATAACGCGCTCGAAAACCTGTTCGCCGACGCCGCGAAGGCGGTCTCCGCGCTCGACGCGCAAACCGCCGCGCCGCTCGTTGCCCGGCTCCGCGAGTTGCTCGTCAAAGTCGACGGCACCATCGGCTGGGGGTTGCTCGAGGGTTTCGAGGGCGCATTTCATGACGCCTTCGGCGAATAGGCGAATGGCGGGAGAAGGCGCCCGCCGCGTTTCGCCGTCCGCGCTTTTCTCAACCCGACGCCGCCGCGCCCGCCCGGCGCGCGCACTTCGCCAGGGCGCTTTGCCCGCCGCCCCTGCCGTCCGCATCCCGCCAGTTCGTCCGCATCCGCGCCGGCGTCCGGTGCCGCCGTGCCGTCCGGTGCCGCCGTGCCGCCCGTGCCGCCGTGCGCCCGCACCCCTTTTTCGCGGCATTCCCACGTATGCCTTGCGCCCGCGGCCTTGTCCGCGCACAAACAATCCCATGCCTGAAAACGCACCCGCCGTCCTCACCATTCGTCATGACCTCGTCTGGGGCTACTACGCCAACACCACGCCCGGACAGACCGCCGTTATTAAAGAGCTTTTCGACGTGGACGACGACGATTTTTTCCTCAACCATCCCGCCGCCGCGCGCCTCCATATACCGGGTTTTGACTTTATTGATTTCCCATCCCCGCACCTGCCCGAAATCCGCAAAGCCCTCGCCCGTTCCGAAGGGAAAATCACGCCGGCCCCGTCCGTCGTGGAAGTGGCCGGGACGACATGGCCGCCAGCCGTCCTTTCCCTGTTAAAACTCGGAGTCGCCGGGGACGGCCCCCTTAAAACACCGCCCGATTATTATCAAAAACTTGGCATAACCGCCGCCGACATCCCCGAACTCACACGCCTGTTTCAGTCCGAGGAGATGCGCCTTAACGAGAACAATGATGCCTCGCACGCCTTCGACGCCCGCCGCCACGCGCAGCGCGCCCTTTACGAACTGCGCGCCCCCGGCCTCGCCCGCCTCCTGCTTGAGGATTATCACGACGCCGGCGATGACGCCGGCATGTATATTATTCCCGAAGAATCGATACAAATCATCGTGATGCTCGGCGCCGAGGCCTACGCGGCCGTCCTGGCCATGCTTGAGGAACACCCCGGCGAGTCCGGCTTCTGCGATGACATCCTGCCCCTGCTTGCCGACATCGTCCAAAAATCAGCGCCCGAACAGCGCGAGCACTGCGTCGGCGTGCTGGCCGGCCGCCTGCAAAACCACGCCGTCAACGAACGCGACCACAACGCCCTTCTCGTCGGCGCCCTCTGCGATATCAAGGCCGTCGAAGCCGCCCCGATCATCGAACAAGCCTACGCCGCCGGCCATGTGAGAGTGGATTTTTACGGCGATTGGGAATCGGTGCAGATCAGCCTCGGCCTCAAAACCAAACGCGACACCCCCGAATGGGTTGAGCGCGAGGCCATCCGCAGGGAACGCAACCCCGCGCTTAACCCATTCATGAACAGAGGCGTCTTCGTCCCGCCGGGGGTGCGTTTTGCCAACCCCGACGCGCCCAAGATTGGCCGCAACGCCCCCTGCCCGTGCGGCAGCGGCAAAAAATACAAGAAATGCTGCATGGGCAAAAAAACCTGAGCCCGCAGCCCGCCCGTCCTCCCGCCCGCGCCCTTTGTCCGTCGCCGGTGCCGCGATTTAAACCGGGTTTTCCAAAAGGGAGCCTCTGAAAATTAAAAACTGATGGGACGCGGCGGCCAGGCTTTTGGCAGGCTTTTGGCAGGGCGGTCTCGCCGAGACCGCCGCCGTTTGCCTCGTGGTGCTCGCAGCGGTCTCGGCGAGACCGCCCTACCAAAAAACCTCTCCTGCGTAACATCAGTTAAAAACAAATCAACCGCGGAAGGACGCGAAATATAAACGGAGGAGGCCGGATGCACACGGAGCCAAGCAGGGCAAGCGTCCCGCTTGCCTGCCGGGAGCAGAATGCTCCCGCCACTTTGGGGCGGCGCGCTTGCGGCGCGCTTTGCGCGCCGTCAGGCAAGCGGGACGCTTGCCCTGCTTTGGGCCTCCGCGCGGGACTTGATTTTTCAAAGTGCCCTTAAACAAATCATCCGGCATCCCCCGGTTTTATATTTCGCGTCCTTTCGCGTCTTTTCGCGGTTGAGAACTGAATTTCCAGAGGTTCCCAAAATACCCCCTGAATGCATTCCGCATTCCGAAATCCGAAATTCGCATTCCTCACACGCCCGTCTGTGTGTCCACGGCCTGGACGGAGACTTCGAGCACCTGGCCGCTTTCCAGCAGGGCCGCCCGCAGGGCGCCGTAGGGCAGGTCCTGCAAGGCGCACTTCCCGCGCAACGCCAGCGCCGCCGCGACGGCGGCGGATTGCCCGAGCACCAGAAAAACCGGCTCCATGCGGATGCTGCCATAGGCGATGTGCGAGGCCGAAAGACACACCGGCACGACAAGGTTTTCACACTGCCCGCGCGCCGGGATGATCGCCCGGTAGGAAACCGGATAGGCGGGATTGCCGTGCACCTGCACCTCGCCCTCGTTCCACACCACGCCGTCGCGCACAAACCGGCGCGTGTGGTGCGAATCCATCTGGTAGGCCGCCATGCCCACGGGGTCCTCCGCGACCTCCGCGCCGCGGCAATGATGCTCGGTCATGACCACGCCGGCGACCATGCGGCGCGCCTCGCGCACGTAGAGCTGGTGCGGCCAGTTTTGCGTCGCGACAAACTCATCCGCCGCCAGCCCCCAGGCGGACATGGGCGCGCGGACTTCGGCGGGGACGCTGCCCTCGTTGGCCAGAAACCACATGAGCCCCTGCTGCCAGCGCACGTGCTCCTGGAAAATGCGCTCGCGGGCCGCATAGCCCCCTTCGGGCCAGGCATGGCTGCCGCCGATGAAGTCCGTGGAGACGGCGCCCGGGTTGTTCGTGTCGGTCTTGCCGCCGGGGATGGGGTCGAATTTCCTGAACATGTCGCGCCAGCCGGCGGCGAGGTAGCGGCGGAGCAGCTCGTAGTGCGCGGGGTCGTAGCCGGCGGGCTTGGGGAAGGGGACGCGGTTGCCCGCCTGCCGCGTCAGGCACATGCGGAAACAATACGCCTGCACGCGATGATCGCCCGCGCCGGCGCCGGAGAGCGGGCCGGGCTCGATGCCGTATAATAATCCGCTGTCCGGTTTTCCCGGTATTATATAAGGATCGACGGGCAGGTAGAACTGGTTGACATAGGGGTCGTCGATGACGCCGCGGTTGTTGTCGGCGGGGACCTGCGTGCCGTTGAGCGTCTCGCCGTGCTCGCGGTTGTCCTCGCGGCCCGTGCGGTAACGCACGCCGGCTCGGGCGAGCAGGTCGCCCTCGTAGGTGGCGTCTATAAACATGCCGGCGCGCACGGTCAGGCCGCTTTCCGTGGTCAGCGAGCGGAGCCTGCCGCCGGCCTTTTGCGCGCCCTGCAAAAACCCGCCGTGGAAAACCTCGACGCCGGCCTCCTCCAGCCAGCGGCGGAAAACGCCCTCGGCGACGCGGGGCTCGAAACGCGTGGCCAGCTCCACGCCGTAACGCCGCCCGACGTTTTGATAAAACTCGCGCGCGAGGCCGCCGATGGCGCGCAGGTTGCCGACATCGGTGCAGCCGAGGCCGCCCGCGGTCATGCCGCCGAGGTTCCAGGCGGGGTTGATCACGACGGCGCGCAGGCCGAGCCGCGCCGTCTGCACGGCGGCGGTCACGCCGGCCGAGGTCGCGCCATAGACGCAGACATCCGTCTCGATGGCGCGCCCGACGACGGCGCGCGGCGGTTGATAATAACAAAGGGTGCGGGAAGGCTGCATTGATGATGGATGAAAGATTGTTTTTTCCCCGCCACAAGGACCCGAAGGGCCGGGGGAGATTGGAATTCAAGTTTCAGGAAAGGGCGCCGCCGCACCGGCGATGTCCTGGTCTTTCCATTTCCAATTTATTGCGCCTTTGCGGTGAGTCCATCGGTTCGTTTTTATTATTTACGGATTCCACGGATCAACACGAATTTCCCATGAATGCAATCCGTGGCAACCCGTGCAATCCGCGGGCGGTTTGACGGTCAGTCTTTATCACCGGCCTCCAGTTCCGCGCGCATGGCGTCGAGCTTGGCTTGCAGTTTTTGAGCATCTTTCAGGCGGCTGCCGCGGTTTTCGACCACGCCGGTGTGGCTTTCCGTCAGGTTCATGTTTGGCGCGAAGCGGGGCAGCAGGGCGAGGATGGCCGCGGTGTTGCGGATGCTCTCGCGGGTGAGCGGCGCGAGGGCGCGGCGAAGCGCGGCGGGGCCGGCCTTTTCGACGCCGGGCGCGTTTACGAGCGCGAAGCCCGCCATGTGATGATACTGCGACTCCCAGAGGAGCACGGCCAGTTGCGACCAGTTGAACAGGGCTTGCAGGCGCTCGCGGGGGCGCCCGGCGGGGGCGGCGCCGGCCAGGCGGGCCAGGTCGCCCTGCGCGGCCTTCAGGCGGAGGAGCACCGCCTTGTAGTTGGCCAGCGCATAGTCGTTGGCGCCCCAGCCCACCGACTGCCTGAAGCGCCCGGCGTCGGCGAACGCCGCCGCCGTCACCGGCTCCAGAAACACGCCCTTGAAGGGGTGCGGTTTTGCATAGGTGCCGAGGCGTTGATACCAGTTATAAATGTGCAGGCCGTTCTCCGCCGGGTCGCCCTGCGCCTCGCGGGCCGGTTTCTTATACAATGGCAGGGTGGTGACGAGCGCGGCGTCGAATTTTTTATAATACTCCACCACGCCCGGCGCCAGGTCCGGGCCGAAATCGCGCTCCGCGAGGCGCGCCAGCAGCGGGATGGCCGCGGCGAAATCCGCGGAGGCGTGGCGCGCGATTTCGCCCCTGTCCGCCCAGACCAGCTCGGCGACGACCTCCAGATTGGGCTGGTAAGTCCACCCCTCGCAACCCGACCACCAGAGCACAAAGTCGCGCGCGCCCGCCCCGGCGAGCAGCGCGAGCTTGTGCGCGGCGACGCGCGGCAGCGGCAGGCCGATGGCGGGGGTGACGCTCTCGCAGTCGCCGCCGGCGGAGACGAGCGACAGGTAATGGTCGCCGTGGGCCGTGCGCCCGTTCCGGGTTTTCAGCGCGATGCCGTCGAAATTATTGAGCCGGAAGTTCCAGTCGTCGCTGTCGCCGGACTCGTTGTATAAAAAGCCGAAGCCCTCCGCGGCCAGCCGCTCCATGAAGGCCAGCTCGCGTTTGCGCTGGAACCAGAACGACTGCCAGAGCCACGCGCGCGGCACGATGCCGGAGTCCGGCCCGACGGCCTCGCGCGCGATTTTCAATATCTCGATGATCGTGTCCTCGGTGCTCCGGTCGTAGGGCTTTTTGCTGAAGGTGTTAAAGCTGTCCGTGGTCTCCGGGAGGATATTATAATCCGCGAACATGTTGTATAAAATTTTCAGGTCGGGGTTTTCCCGGTGCAATTTTTTATACTGTTCGAGATACCACCGGCGCCCGGCGGGGGCGAACGGGCTGATGACGCGCAGCCCCCGGGGGTCGCTCCAGAGGTTTTTGCGCTTTTTGTCCGGGTCCAGGCTGAAGATGGCGTCGCGGTTGGCCGGGTCCTCCAGCCACGCCCGGGCCTCCGCGCCGCCCTGCGGGAAGCGGATCTCGGCCATGAGGCCGAGGCCGTATTTGCGGCGCGCCTCCAGCGGGAGCGGCGGGCGTTTTTTCTCGCCCCAGACGACGTTCATATAATGCCGCGCGTAGTAGCGGGCCTGGTCGTCGTGCGACCAGTCGGGCGGCGGGGACTGGTTCTGCTCGTTGCCGCCGACGCGCCAGTGGAAATTGGGGGCGCCGGAGAAGTCAACGCCGTCCATATTGGCGCGGTTGCGGTCGAGCAGGCGGAAGGCGGCGTTCATCGCGCCCTTGGGCGTGACGCCGGCGGCGTAGAGGCGGTTGCCGGCGAGGCGGACGTGAAACGACTCCGGCGCGGCGGGGTCGAGGCGGAAGGGCGCGCGGGCGTGCTCGGCGGCGACGAGGGCGCTGGTCGCGACGGTGCCGATGACGAGCGCGGGGCGCGCGGGGTCGGCGCCGGCTTCGGGCCGCGGGGCGGGGAGGCTGGCGCCGAAGCGCCAGGCGGCCTCGTCGCGGAACACCACGGCGGCGGTGGTTTCGAGCGGGTCGGCGCCGGCGAGCAACTGCCAGTCGTCATCCAGTTCCAGCGCGCCGGCGCCGGCGCTGGTGAAAAATGAAACAGCCGCGAGGAGGCTCAGGAATGAAATGGTGGTTTTGCGGAGCATTTATTGGTTTGTTTTTATCAACCGCGAAGGGCGCGAAGGAAGGGGTTGATAAAAATCTTCTTCGTGTCCTTCGCGTCCTTCGCGGTTTAATTTAATGGCTCGATTTCATTTGACCGGGACGAGTTTTATGTAGTCTATGGCGAGATTGAAGCCGCCGCCGGGCAGGCCGGGATACATGGCGGCAATCTTGAAATCCACCAGGCCGCCGTCGGGGACTTTTGTGATGGTGATCTCGCCGTGGTCGCGCTCCTCATAGACGGGCTGGGGCGGGTTGAGGGCGCAGTTTTTTTCGCCGCCGGCGGGGACGCCGTTTTTGTTTATATACATCGCATAGGCCCCGCCGCGGTCCACCCTGCGGGTGCCGATGAGGACGCGGTATTTCACGCCTTTTTCGACGGGCACCTTGAAAATGACATACTGCCGTTTTTCCGTGGCGTTGAGCATGACAAGCGCGCCGCCGGAGGCCTCGGGGTCGGGCACGATTTCCCAGGGGGCGGTGGCCTCGGGCGGGGTGTTTTTGACCAGGGTCTCGGCCTCCACGGGCGCAATATCGGGATAGTCCGGGGGTTTGCGGAGAGGGGCGTTCTTTTTGGATTGCGCGGCGGCGGGCGCGGCGGGTTTTCCCGGTTTGCCGGAGAGCCATGTGTTCATGGCTTCGAGTTTGACGGCAAACCTGGCAAGGTCCTTGTCGCGGCCGGCGGTGCCGAAGTGCACGTCGCGATGCGCCGCCGTGATGCTGAACTCCTTGGAAAACGTTTCGGCGTGTTTGATAATGCCGGCGGTATTGGCGATGGATTCTTTCGCGACCGGTTCGAGCGCGGCGCGCAGTTTGGGAGAATCGACCGGCTCGTCCTTGTGCGCGCGCATGATTTGCACGGCGCGGATGTGGTGCCATTGCGATTCGAGAATCAGGTGGAAAAGTTTTGTCCAGCGCGCGGTCGTGGCGAGTTGTTCGCGGGCGTAGGCGGCGGATTCGGGCGCCTCGGCGATGGTGCGCGCGAGGAAATCCTGCGCGGCGTCGAGTTTGTCGAGCACGGCCTTGAAATTGGCGATGGCATAATCGTTCGCGCCCCAGCCGCCGTATTTGAACCCGGAGAGGTCGCCGGGCGTGATGGGTTTGAGAACGGCGTTGCCGAAGGGCCACGAGGCATAGACGCCGTGGCGTTGATACCAGTCGTAAATGCGCAGGCCGTCACGCGCCGGGTCGCCGTAGTTTTCCGCGGTGGCTTTTCTGTAGCGCGGATGATCGGTGACAAGCGCCTCGTCGTAGAGCTTCCAGAACTGGACGACCTTGGGCGCGAGTCCGGGGCCGAAATCGCGTTCGGCGATGCGGCGCAGGAGCGGTTCGGCGGCGGCGAAATCCTTTGATTTGCCATACTGCGCGCCGTCGCCCGACCAGGTGAGCTCGGCGAGCACGGCGAGATTGCTTTGATAAAGCCAGCCTTCGCCGCTGCCCCACCAGAGCGCGATGTCGCGCACGCCGGCGTCGATGAGCCGGCCAAGTTTGTAGGCGGCCACGCGGGGGAGCGGCATGCCGATGGCGGGGTTCACGGATTCGCAGGCGCCGCCGACCGCGACGAGCGAGAGATAATCGGGGCCGTATGCGCTTTTGCCGTCGGGGCCGGTGGCGAGGGCGTCGGCGTCGAAATTATCAAGTTTGATGACCCAGCAGTCGTCGTCGCCGGCCTCATTATACATGGTTCCATAGCCGCGCGCGGGAAGCTCGCGCATGAAGGCGCGGCGTTCCTCGTGTTTGCCATAAAAGCCGTGCCACATCCACGCGCGCGGCACGATGGGCCGGCCGCCGACGGCCTCCTTCATTATATTGAGGATTTCAAACATGGTCTCGGGGCGGGTGTGCCCGTATTTTTTGCCGTCGCTGATGCGCACGCTGCCGGGGCCGGGGATGAAATTATAATCGCCGAAAATGGCGTATATGATTTTGATGTCCGGGTTTTCCTTGATGAGGTTTTTATAGCCGTCGAGATACCACCGGCGCCCGGCGGGCTCGAAGGGGCTGACGCAGCGGCGCCGGTCGTCCTTCTTTTCGGTGCTTCCCAAATAATATGCCGACGCGGCGTTCCCGCGGTCGTCCCACCACTCCTTGGGAACGGCGAACGGGATGCGCAATTCCGTCATGAGGCCGAGTCCGTATTTCCGGCGCGCCTCGTATGAAAGCGGCGGGCCGTGTTTTTCGCCCCACACCACGTTTATATAATGACGCGCATAATAACGCGCCTGGTCCTCCTCGCTCCAGCCGGCGGGCGGGCGCTGGTTCATGAGGTGGCCGGCGATGCGGTGGCGGAGCGCGGGGGAGCGGGCCTCGTCGATGCCGTCAACTCGCAGGGAGCCGCGGTCGAGGAAGCGGAAGACGGCGTTCATGGCGCCCTTGGGGGTGGCGCCGACGGCGTAGAGGCTGCCGTCGCGGAAGGCGAGGTGGTGGCGTTCGGGGCTGTCGCCGGCGAGGTCGAAGGGCTTGCGCGCGTGCTCGGCGGCGACGAGCGGGCTGGTTTCGGCGGTGCCGATGATGATGGAGGGGCCGCGGAGGCGTTTCGCGCCGGCGACGACAGCGAGGGGCACGCCGAGGCGCCGGTGCAGTTCGAGGGCGGCGTCGGTGGCGGCGGTTTGCTCCAGCGGGTCGGCGCCGGCGAGGATGCGCCAGTCCTTGTCCACGGAGGTTTCCGCGAGGCAGAGCGCGGTCAGGCAGAATAATGACAGGGGCAGTTTGAAAAACCGGAGGGTTCCGCGTAATTTTGGTGTCCCCGCTGGCTTGAATGACGGGAAAAGGCCCGCCTTAAGGACCTCAAGGACATTAAGGATGAGAAGAGCGGACGGCCAATGGCATGATAATATGGCGGCGGGTTTGTGCATTATAATAAAACGGATAAAGCCGGGGGGCTCAAAATTTGATCACGTTGGTCAGCACGTAGCGGCGCGGGGCGTAGCCGGGGACGCCGACGATGATTTTGCCGGAGCCGTCCACTTTCGGGTTGATGTCAAACTTGTCCAGCAGGTTCGTGACGTTCAACTGGATGGTCCAGATGATGCGGTTTCCGAATCTAAATTCGTAGCGGGCGGAGGCGTCCATGTTCCAGGTGTTGGGGCTCATCCAGAGTTTGCGCTCGCGCACGCCGCTTTCGGGGTTGAGCATATAATAATAGTAGCCGCGGACATCGCGCTGGTATTGCAGCTGCACGCCGAGCTGGAGGCCTTTGAACCAGCCGTCGCGAATATAAAAGGTGTTTTCCATGGCGAAGGTGTTGACGGCGTAGCCGGTGGTTTTTTCGCCGGATTTTTCGAGGAGGAATGTGCCGTCGGCGGCGATGCCTTCGTTGGTGGCGACGCCGAGGGGGTTGCCGCCGCCGGCGATCAGCAGGTTGGGGGCGCCGGTGATGAGCAGGCCGGTGTTGCCGGTGCGGACGTCGTCGCGGCGGAGGATGTCGTAAACGGGATTGAGCGTGGAGTCTTTTGTTATCGAACCGTATCGGTTGAGGAGGGCATGCCAGTGGCTTTCGCTGTCGCGCATCATGCCGACGGTGAGGGGTTCGGTGTCGGGGGCGCCGACATCGTAAACGGTGCCGGGGATGTAGTCGGTGCGGTCGATCGGGACGGCGACGGCCTTGAGGGTGCCGTCGGGGAGTTGCCGGGCGACGCAGGTTTCGCCGCCGATGGTGATGGTGTGGAAGGTGTCGTTGTTATAAACGGGCAGGATGACGTCGGAGCCGCTTTTGCCGTCGGCGAAGCTGTAGCGAAGGGACATTTCCCAGCCGCGCATGGGTTTGGCGGTGAAGGAGACGCCGATGCCCTGGGAGGTGCGGTCGCGGATGGCGACGGGTTCGGGGGAGATGGAGAGGGAGCGGCCGTTGAGTCCGTCGGGGTCGATCATGTCGCGGCGGTTGAGGTCGGCGCGCCAGTCGTAGAGGCCGACGGTTTCGTTTTTGACGGTGGTTTTGAAGACGCTGGCGCTGCCGTTGATGCGGCGGTTGAAGAGTTTGAATTTGAGGCCGAGTTCGTTGCTCACGCCCTGGCCGAAGGGGACGGGTTGATTATAAACGTCGAGCTGCTCGAAGTCCTGTTTTACGTTGGTGTTGGTGGAGTGGCTGACGAAGGCGCTGATGTCTTTAACGATGTCGAAGACGATGCCGGCGGTGAAGGTGTTTTTGTTGAGGGGGCCGCGTTTGTGGATGGGGTTGCCGGCGTAGGTGATTTCGCCGGTGGCGGGGTCGCGTTTGATGGAGAGTTCATCAAGGCCGGTGTTGAGGCGGGTGACGGTGAATTCCTCGAAGCGGTAGCCGAGCATGGTGGTGATGCGGTCGTCCCACCACGAACTCATGAGCGCGCCGGCGACGGCGTCCTCGTCGGTGTCGAGGATGCGGTAGGCGGCGCTGAGGGACTGGGGGGAGCCGTCGGAGTTGCGGGAGTAGGTGCCGTTGTTCAGGCCGAGGGGATTGTAGGGGGTGGCCTCGGTGAAGCCGGGGATTTTGATGGGGGCGAGTTTATAAACGGTGGCGGCGCGGGCGGGGTAGGAGTTGCCGCTGCCGGGGCCGGCGGGGAGGACAAAGGTGGTGAAGGGCCACTTGACGCCGGGGAAGGGGCTGGAGAAGGCGGACACCCAGAGGGCGTCGGAGTTGTTGCTGGCGGAGTTCCAGGCGACGCGGTTGGCGTTGCCGGTGTCGTTGGCGTAGGCAAAGTTGCCGTCGGCATCGAGTTTGTAGAATCTCATGCCGACGCGTTTGTTGCGGGAGTCGAGGTTTTGGTAGCTGAAGTTGAATTCGTGGCGGCCGATTTTGCCGGTCTTGAAGCGGAGGTTGCCGGCGAGGCGGAAGCCTCTTTGCGACTGGAAGGTGGTGCCGGCGTGCTCGGAGTTTTCGTCGGGGCGGACGCGGTAGGTCCACTGGCCGGCGAGTTCGGGGAAATAGGCGTCGCGCGAGGTGGCGGCATAGCCGGGGTGGAAGAGCTGGACGCTGGAGTTTTGCATGAGGGCGAAGTTGGTGCGCTCGTCGTTGCCGTAGCGGAGCTGGAGGGAGAACCAGTTGGTGACGCGGGCCTCGACGGCGACGCCGTAGTATTCGTGGTCCACTTTTCTGGAGGAGACGAGCAGGGCGGAGTCGGCGTTGCTCCAGTTGAAGCCGAGGAAGTCGCCGCCTTCGCGGTAGAGGAAGTAGCGGATGCGGCGGTTGCCCTGGTTGGGGTCGCCGGAGCCGGCGAGCGCCCAGGCGGGGAGGTAGGCGTCGGGCACGTTGATTTCGGCGGACTGGGAGTTGGTTTCAACGCGGTCGAATTTGCGGTATTCGCCGCGCAGGATGAGCCAGTTGGCGGGGCGGGCGGCGACGGCGGCGTAGTAGCCGCGGTGGTGGCGCTCCAGGCCGGGTTTCCAGAAGAGGGTGTCGTCCTTGATGCCGATGGCGGTGACGGCGAAGGTGCGGGTGCCGTAGTTGGTCTCGGCCTCGTAGCGGCGCGTGCCCTCGGAGTCGAACTTGAGCTTCGCCCGGCCATACCGTTTGTTGAACTGGGCGCGCTTGCCGATGTAGTTGACCACGCCGCCGGCGTTGCCCGCGCCGTAGATGAGGGACTGGGAGCCGTTGATTTGTTCAACGGAGTCGAGGTCGAAGCCGTCGAGCGAGGTGCCTTCGGAGAGGAGAAACCCTTCGCGGCGCGTGACGCCGGCGCCGAGGCCGCGCACGGTGAGGTTTTTGAAATCGGTGCGGTCGCCCGGCTCGGCGCCGCGCAGGCCGGCGCCGCTGGTGTTGCCGTCGAAGGGCACGCCGAAACCGGCGTATTTGGTGAGCATTTCGTTGACGTCAACGATGTCCATGTCCTCCAGAAAGGCGCTGTTGAAGATGTTGGCGGTGAGCGGCACGCGGTCGAGCGGGAGGTTGGTGCCGGTGATGGCGTTGGAGCGCGAGGTCTCGTAGCGGCCGTCGTCCTTGGATTGGGCGACGACGTCGAAGGGGGTCATGATGACGATTTCCTCCTCCTCGGCGGTGGCGGCACCGCCGCCAGCGGTGGCGGTGGCGGTGGCGGCGGCAGGCGGGTCGAGCGCGGCTTGCGCGGCGAGGCGGGCGGCGGGCGCGGCGGCGAGGGCAAGTGCAAGCGCGAATGCGAACACGGGCGCGGGTGCGCAAAGGCGCGCGGATGCGAATGCGGACGCGGGCAACGGCACCGGGCGGGCGGCGGCATGTGGCGCGGGGCGGGAGGATCGGGTCAAGTGCATGGTCTGGTCTGTGGCGGGGGCGGGTTGGCGGATTGGCGGGTTGGGAAAAGGCGGGGCGGGCGGACGGTGATGGTCGTATTATGCAATCGCCGGGACAAGGCGGCGCACTTGCGGGGGTTTTTCAAAAAGTTACACGATTTGCGCATCGGCGGTTTTCGGGCGGCGCACGAGGGCGAGGAGGATGGCGGCGGCGGCGAGGTGCATGAAGCCCATGATGAGAAAAAGCTGGTTGAGCGTGAGGGGGAAGCCGGGCTGGCCGACCCGGCCGAGGAGTTTGTTGAAGCCAAACGCCCCCAGCGCGCCGAAGGTGCCGGCGATGCCCCAGACGCTGGCCACGTTGCCCATGGGAAAAATCTCCGCGATGATGGGCGCCAGCCCGGACATCCAGCTCATGCAAATCGCGGCGATGACGCAGAAGGCCAGCAGCACAAGCGTGATGCCTTTGACGGAGACGGCGCCGAGGAGGGGAAGGCCGATGGCGATGTCGTGGAGGTGCGGGATGGCGATGCACAGCGGCGCGGCAAGCGAGACGGCGTAGAGGAGGTTCTTGCGTCCGAGGAGCGGGTCGGTCCTGTGCCGCCGGGCAAAGAGGTCCGAGCAGATGGACGCGCCGACCCCGCCGATGAACGAGGCGAGGAAAATGAAGCCGACGACGCCGAGGTTGCCGAAGGCGACGGACTGCTGTTTTTCGAGGTAGCCGGGCAGCCAGTAGAGGATGAAATACCACACGGGGTCGCTGACGAGCCGGGCCAGGATGACGCCCCACAACGCGCGCGTGCCCCAGAGTTGCGGCCAGGTGAGCGGGGCGGGGGACGCGGGGGCGGCGGCGGCGGGTGCGCCGCTTGCGCCTCTTGTTACTTGCAACTTGTCACTTGATACTTCCGGCGTTGCCGACGGCGGCGCCACCGCCGGCAACGCCGGCTCGCGATAGCAGAACCACCAGACGGCGGCGATGACCAGGCCCGCGAAACCGGGCAGGATGAAGGCCCAGCGCCACGTGCCGGTGGCGGTGGTCAGCCAGACCACAATCGCGGCGGTGGCGATGTTGCCCACGCTCCCGCCGACGCTGCACAGGTTCATATACAACCCGCGGCTGTTCCGGGGCGCCCAGGCGGTGGCGACGCGGATGCTCACCGGCGCCAGCCCCGGCTCCGCCACGCCGAGCAGCGCGCGGAAAACAAACAGCGAGGCAAACCCCTGCGCCAGCCCGCAGCCGATGGTGACCACCGACCACAACCCCGCGAAAACGAACAGCGCGACGCGCGGCCCGATCCGATCCACCACCCACCCGGAGAAAAACAGCGTGGCGGCGTAGCAGAGGGTGAAGGCGTTGACGAGGTCGGCGTAGCGGACGCGGTCGAGGCCGAGCGCCGGCTCGCGGATGAGCGTTTCCTGCAAGACCGAAAGCGAGGTGCGGTCGAGGTAGTTGAGGAAGGAGACGCAGAAAAGCAGCGCGAGGACGAACCAGCGGAAAGTGGCGTCGGCGAAAAACGAACGGGTTTTTGTGAGGAGCGTGGACATGGGGAGTGACCGGCTGCGCCGGCGGTTTAAGTTTTAAGTTTGACTGATGTTACGCGGCTCTGACGTACCGCAGACTTCCAAGTCTGCTCCGAAACTCATGCCTGATTGCGGGTTCGCGGCCATGCGTGAGTTTTAAGCAGGTTTGGTTTCGAGTGAAGCGACAGTCTGCCAGCCTGCGGCACGACGGAATCGCATAACATCAGAGTTTAAGTTGTTGAGGGCGGGAGATGCCGGATGGCGGATGAGCGCGCGAGACAAACAGCGGGACAGGCGGCGGGACAAACGGCGGAATGAGGGCGGCAGTGTAAACAGCGGGACGGCGGCGGGACGGGCGGCGGAATGGCGGAATGGGTTGGGCGGACGGCGGAGCGGCGGATGGCGGAGCGGCCTGCGCGGCGCCGGTGCCGCGCGGGCCGCGGGCGTGGACTGGGCGCGAGGGGCGCGGACCGGCTTTCATTTCACGCGACATCGCGCCGGACGACCATCCCGCGAGTTTGCGTGGAGTGGGAATAAAGTTATGAAAAAACGTCATTGAGCCGGCGGCCCGTCAAAGCGGGAATGAATTCCCGCACTCCATAACACGCCGCCGCCGTTTTTCGTCGCAATCAGGGGATGCCGGCACGGCCTCCGGTTGCAATGCGTTTTTAACCTGTCCCTTATCTGGAGACAGTTCGCATGAAACACATCGCCGATGAAAGAGGCGGCGGGTGGAGTAGATGGGTTGACCCGGGACAAGTGGCACGAGGCGGGCAAGTCATTGAAATGTTCAGTCTGGCGTAGGCGAGTTTGGCCATTCCAAGAGAGCCGCGCGCCCGACGGAGCCGCATCACGAAACCTTGCGTTTCAGTTTCACAATCGTGTCCCCGGAAAGGCCGTTGTGGTGATGCCCCCGCCGGCATACGGCGGCACAAATCCATATGGCGGTTGCAGCCGAGTAGCTGTCCCATTGCGCATATCTTATCAAAAGCTCCGCTTAGGTTGTTTTTCATGCAACTTGGCACGCCGTGCTTATGGTTGGCTTGTGGGCGGTTGTAGTCCGGGGCGCGCTACGGCTGGAGCCCAGATCATAAACAAGGTCCTCTTTTTTGACCTGTCCCTTAAAAATGGCCATATGGCGGTTGCAGCCGAGAAGCTGTCCCATTGCGCATATCTTATCAAAAGCTCCGCTCAGGTTGTTTTTCATGCGACTTGGCATGCCGTGCTTATGGTTGGCTTGTGGGCGGTTTTGGGCGGTTGTTTTTCACTAGGAAAATCATATTCGTCACCCCAACCTGCGGCATCTAGGTCAAAATAAACAGTTGCGATCTTTTCGGCCCTGCTTCTGGAAAGGGGTGAAGACTTGTCGACTGTATCAGGCTCAATCTTAAAAATAGTTGCTCCCGCCAGCGTCGCTGTGACTTCCATATTGATGGACTTCAGAACTTCATCGGCTCTTTTATACTCGTCTTTGATTTCAAAGAGCGAAACCCCTTTTGCAAAATTAAGTGCCAGGTCCTTGTATTTCACAAGCTGGTCGAAACTTAAGCCTACAATTATTTTTTCGAAAACATCCTTTTGCCGCAGATAGATCGCCGCGGGCATAATCACTCTTGCGTAGGAAATTCGCTTCAATGCGTCCTTCTCCACATCCATCAGTTTGAGCGTCGCGGCCACTTGATCGGCTTCCCTCTTTTTGGCATTCATCAACGCATACAAAATAAGCCTTCCTTTTTCCGCATTGGAAATAGTGCCATATTTTGAAGTGCTCTTTTCATACAGTTCCTGCGCCACTTCTAAATCCCCTGTCTTTAGCATCGCGTGGGCCCCAAATACTGGCCCCATTTTATCATCCCTAGCAGATTTCGTATATGCTATAAACCAGTAGATAGCAGGGTTATATTGTTGGGCTTGAATGCTTTTGATGCCATACCAAAAAGCCTCATTATTGTGAAACCTTCCTTGTTCGCTCTTAAATTCATTTTCATCGTATTTACCTACTCCTCCTATGTGGATTAATATTTGTTCATCGCTTAGTTTTGAAATATCATTGTCCGCGTATAAAATACCCCAGCACAGAACAAACAGAACGACGACTGTTTTTATTAATGGATTCATATCTGGTTGATGGTCATTCATAAGGGACAGGTCAAAAATGCATATCCGGCTTCCCCGCGGCTTCTCCAGAAAAATTCAGCCCAGCGCCTTTTTGATGAGCTGCTCGGTGGTGGCCTTGGGGCCGAGGGTGAGCGCGGCGCGGCGGACGGCTTCGTCGGCCTGGGCGGTTTTGTAGCCGAGGGCGGTCAGGGCGAGGACGGCGTCGTGGATGCGCGTGTCCCCGGCGGGCGCGCCCCCTGGCGCGGCGGCGGACGGCGCGGCGGCGCCGGCGGACGCGCCGGCGGCGGGGCCGACCTTGGCGCGAAGCTCGACCACGAGGCGCTCGGCGGTTTTTTTGCCGATGCCGGGGCATTTCGCGAGCGTGGCGATGTCGCCGGCGCTGATGGCGGCGCGCAGCGAGGGCAGCGAGAGCTTGCTCATGATGGTGAGCGCGACCTTCGGGCCGACGCCGCTCACGTGGTCGATCATGAGGCGGAAGAAATCGCGTTCCTCGGCGGTGGCGAAACCGTAGAGGGTCTGCGCGTCCTCGCGGTAAATGACGACCGTGTGGAGCTTCACGGCGCCGCCGGCGGCGGGGAGCCTTTCGGCGGTGGTGACGGGGATGTTCACCTCGTAGCCGAGGCCGTTGATTTCAATGGTGGCCTGCAGCGGCGTGGCGGCGGCGAGGATGCCTTGGATGGAGGTGATCATGCGATTGTGGAGTGTGCTAAAGTTGCGGATGCATTAAATCTTTCCTCTTTATTCTTTCTCTTTCTCCCTCTTTCAAGAGAAAGAGAAAGAGGAAAGAGAAAGAATAAAGAGCTGATGTTACGCATTTCCGTCGTACCGCAGGTTTCCAAACCTGCTTAAAAACTCACGCTTGGCCGCGAACCCGCAATTAGGCATGAGCTTCGAAGCAGACTTGGAAGTCTGCGGTACGACGGAGCCGCGTAACATCAGTAAAGAGGAAAGAACGGGGGAGATGGGGCCGGGGGTTTTGGCGGCCGGCGCGTTCATGTCAGCCCGAGCACGTCCTGCATGTCGTAGATGCCGGGTTTCCGGGTGACGGCCCAGGCGGCGGCGCGGAGGGCGCCGCGGGCGAAGATGGCGCGGTCGGAGGCCTTGTGGGTGAGTTCGATGCGCTCGCCCAGCGCGGCGAAGATGACGGTGTGGTCGCCGACCACGTCGCCGCCGCGCAGGGAATGCATGCCGACTTCGGCGGGCGGGCGTTCGCCGGTGAGGCCTTCGCGTCCGTGGCGGACGGCGGCGGCGTCGAGGCGGCGTTCCTCCAGGATGATTTCGAGCAGGCGCGCGGCGGTGCCGCTGGGCGCGTCTTTCTTGAAACGGTGGTGCATCTCGACCACCTCGGCGTCGTAGTCGGGGCCGAGGATGGCGGCGGCGCGGCGGGTGAGGGCGTAGAGGAGGTTGACGCCGACGGAGTAGTTGCCGGCCCAGACGCAGGGGACGGCGGCGGCGGCGGCGAGGAGTTTTTTCTTTTCGTCCGGCGGGTGGCCGGTGGTGCCGATGATGAGCGGGGTGCCGAGCGCGACGGCCTGGGCGATGTTCGCGGCGGTGGCGCCGGGGTGGCTGAAGTCGATGATGGCGTCGGCGCGGGCGGCGGCGAGCGCGGCGGGGATGTCGTCGCCGACATCCAGCGCGGCGGCGATGGCGTGGCCGGTTTGCCGCGCCGCGTCGGTGATGGCGCGGCCCATGCGGCCTTTGGCTCCGATGAGGGCGAGGTTCATTTTGGGAATTTTCGATTTTCGATTGTTGATTTTCGATTGCACCGCCGTCGCTGTCGCGCCGCGCCGGACTCCTCTTGTTACCTGCCGCCTGCCACTTCGCGCATCGCGCGCGCGCGTCCGGCGTTTTTATTTGCCCAAGTCCTTCAGCACGTCGGCGAGGAGTTTTTCGTTGGCCGGGGCCAGTTCGCAGAGAGGCGGGCGGACTTCGGCGGAGGTGATGAGGCCGGCGCGGGCCAGGGCGGTTTTCACCGGCACGGGATTGGGTTCGACGGAGAGCGCCTTGAAGAGCGGGTAGAGGCGGCGGTGGAGCTTCGCGGCCTGCGCGTAGTCGTTGGCGAGCGCGCGGGTGGTGAGTTTCACGATCTCGCGGGGGATGAGGTTGGACGCGACGCTGATGACGCCCTCGGCGCCGACCGCCATGAACGGGAGCGTGAGGGAATCGTCGCCGCTGAGCACGGTGATGTCGCGGCCAAGGGCGCGCTTGAGCTGGTCCACCCGGTCAACGGAGCCGCCGGCTTCCTTGATGTGGCGGACGTGCGGATACCGGGCGCGGAGCCGCTCGACGACGGGCACGCCGATCTCGATGCCGCAGCGCGCGGGGATGGAATACAGGATGATCGGGCGGCTGGTGGCCTCGGCGATCTCGGAAAAATGGCGGAAGAGCCCCTCCGGGCCGGGTTTGTTGTAGTAGGGGGCGACGAGGAGCATGGCGTCGGCGCCGGCCTCGTGCGCGAGGCGGGTGAACTCGACGGCCTCGCGGGTGGAGTTCGAGCCGGTGCCGGCGATGACGGGCACGCGCCCGCGCGCGGCCTCGATGGCGGCGCGGACGACGTCCATGTGCTCCTCGTAGGAGAGCGTGGGGGATTCGCCGGTGGTGCCGACGGGCACGAGGCCGTGGATGCCGGATTTTATCTGAAACTCGACGAGCTTGCGGAATTCGTCGAACGCGACGGCTCCG
Source organism: Opitutaceae bacterium (assembly GCA_031282705.1). Taxonomy (GTDB): domain Bacteria; phylum Verrucomicrobiota; class Verrucomicrobiia; order Opitutales; family Opitutaceae; genus Termitidicoccus. The sequence continues at coordinate 20,073 of JAITDF010000139.1, forward strand.
TTCTTGAACGGGGTGACGAGGGCGGTGATGGCGCCGGTGAGCGGGCGGAGTTTCATGGTGTGCAAAAACGTGAAGGAAAAGCGCGGTTTGGAAGCGCGATTTGCGCGAGCCAGGAGTTAACCGGCGGCGGGCGGCGGCGGGCAACCAAAAAGTGGCTCCGGCGGCCGTCGGGCGGCGCCGCCGTGATAGCCGGCAGGTTGATCATCCGCCGCCCAACCCCCCCCGCCCCCCCCGCGTTCGCCCGGCAGACGCATACCCCCCCGGGAAGCCCGGGCGTACCCGAAAGCGCGGCCCCCACACCCCCCGGTTCCCCCTCACACACCCCAC
>JAITDF010000142.1 GCA_031282705.1 Opitutaceae bacterium
CTTTGAGGCCCCCGCCGCGCCCGCCCCCGCCGCCGAGGCCCGTGCCCCCGCCGCCGACGGCCCCGCCGAGGGGGGCGCCACCCCCGCGCCCACCCCCGCCCCCGCCATGCCCGCGGAGCTTTCCAACGCCTCCGTCAAGACCCTGCTCCTCGCCGCCTGCGAAAAACTCCAGGCCCGCGACCTCCCCGGCGCGCTCGCCATCTACGAAGCCCTCCTGCGCGACGCCGGCGACCGCGCCGACGTGCTCGTCACGCTTTCCGCCGACCTCGGCACCAACGGCTACATCGGGCAAATCGTCGAACTCGTCGCCCCGCGCTACGACGCCGAGCGCCACGGCCCCGCCACCGGCATCAACCTCCTCCAGGCCTACCTCGCCGCGCGCAACACCACCGCCGCCCAGCACCTGCTCGACATCCTCTTCGCCCTCGAACGCCCCGAGCTTGAGGAGCGCCTCCACGGATTTTCCAACGCCCTCGCCGAACTCATCGAGGCCGAAAAAAACGGCGCCCTCGCCCCGCCCCCGCGCACCGGCCCGGACGGCGCGCCCGCCGCCCCGCCCGCGCCCAGGACCATCCACCTCGCCTCCATCAGCCGCCCCATCTGGGCCTACGGCCTCGAAACCGTCCCCGCCGCGCTGCCCCCGCCGAAGACCGGCCGCCTGCGCCGCGTCGCGTTCTGCCAGATCTCGCAACTCGGCGTCGCCGACCCGATGGAGCGCGCCGCCCGGCCCGAGGACGCCCCCGCCCGCCTCACCCGCGGGCTCCCGCTCTGGCTGGCCGAGACCTTTTATTTCGCGCCCCACTACGCCCCGCTCGCCGTCGTCGCGCTCGTGGACAACACCGGCTACGCCGTTTTCCCCGTCGAGTGGACGACCGACAACCTCCGCCAGCTCGTCTCCACGAACAGCGAGCCCATCGACTACGTGTTCACCGGCGCGCTGCGCGACACCGGCGGCGACTGCGAACTGACCCTGCGCGTGTGGGAGATGAAAAAATTCCGCGAACGCAAGCAGTTCACCGCGCGCTGGACGCCCGCCACGCTCGACGCCGCGCTTGCCGGGCTGCACGCCGCCGTCTGCCGGTTCATGGAATGGAAACCCTATCCCGCCGCCGCCGGCCCCGCCGCGTTCGCCGCCGCCGGCGCGCCGCCCGCCCCCGGCGGCCCCGCCGCGTGGTGCGACACGCTCGGCGCGTCGCTCACCTGTTTTCTTGCCGAGAAGCAGGCCCTGCCCGCCGGCCGGCTTGCGGAGCCCGCCGCGACCGCCGCCGCCCTCGCCGCGCGCGCCGCGTCCGGCGAGCGGGAGTCGCTTGCCTGGCTCACCTTCCGCGCCCGCGCCGCCCGCATCGGATTGCTGGATGCGCCCCCGCCCGCCGCCCCCGCCCTCGCCGCGACGCCGCTCGTCGCCGAGGCAAGCCAGGCGCTCGTCGCCCAGGCTTGATGACACGGATAAAAACCTCCCCGGACGACGGTTTGACCCCGTGCTTATCCGTGTCCATCCGCGGTTGAATAAAAGGAACCAAAAACTTAACCACAGATGAACGCAGATAAACACAGATTCAAACCATCGTCTCGGAAGTCTTTATCTGTGTCCATCTGTGTCCATCTGTGGTTAAATAAAACGAACTAACAAGGGCACTTTATATTATAAAAATGAGCACACCCTCCCTTGACCGCCCGGTCCTCCCGCCCGCGCCCGCGCGCATCATCGCCCTCCTTTCCTGCCTGGGCCTGGCCGCCGGGCTCTCCGCCCAGTCCGTCCCGCCGCCGTCCTCCGCTCCGGGCGCGCCGGCGTCCGGCGCCAGCGTCACCCCCGTCCCGGAGGATGACGAGGTGATCGTGCTGGATGCGTTTAATATTAATGAGAGCACCCAGACCAACGAGTGGGTGGCCACCCAGTCCCTCACCGGCACCCGCACCGCCGAGCAGATGGTCAACCTCCCGTATCAAATCCAGGTCGTCACCTCCGAGATGCTCCAGGATTTCGGCATGATCGCTGTCGTTGACCAGCTGTCCGCCGTCGGCGGCTTCGTCGGCGAGGCCGACCAGGCCGACCCGGCCATCGCGGCCAGCGCGGGCATCAGCGGCGGCGGCGGCAAACTGCGCGGCTTCTCCGCCCTCATCCTGCGCGACGGTTTCAGGATGACCCAGCCCCCGCAGAACATCAACACCCAGCAGGTCGAGGTCATCAAGGGCCCCATGTCCGCCCTCTACGGTGCGGCCCAGCCGGGCGGCCTGATTAATTATATCTCCCGCCGCCCGTCGCCGAAGGCCCGGTATGAGTTTGGTTTCACCGCCGGCTCCTATGACCGCTGGGAGCCCAGCGTTCTTATAAACACCCCCGTCGTGCCAAGGAAGGTCTTCGTCCTCGTGGGCGCCCAGCACCTGTCCCGCAAGAGCGATGTCCAATACGTGGAGGCCAACACCACCACCCTTTTCGGCAGCGTTCTCTACAAGCCTTTCCGCGCCACCAATATCACGGTCTCCTACGAGACCCAGCACCTCGACGGCGTCCGCCAGGCCGGGGCGCCCAATTACGTGGTGGACGCCAGCCTCGTCGATGGCACGACCAACCCCGTCAACTGGGACACGGACACCGGCTATGTGGCCGGCATCTGGTGGCCTTGGGTGGAGCAGGGGCTCAACCTCTCCGGCCCCAACGAATGGTATAACCGCGACTACGACCGCTGGCATGTCCAGTTCGAGCAGGGCCTGGGCCGGCACTGGCGCCTGAAGGCCGCCTATCAGTGGCAGGTGAAGACCTTTGACCAGGATTATTATAACAGCTCGAACTACAGCCTGGACCATGCGGGCCTGGCCGTGGCGGACGACGGGCGGCCTTACGGCGGCTTCAACGGCTACGTCCCCGAGGTGCGTTTTCAGGACTGGCGTTTCCCCTATGCCGCCCTCGTGGACCTCTCCGGCGAGTTCAGCACCGGCAAAATACACCACCGGCTGCTTTTCACCGCCGATGTCGCAAGGGTGGAGCTGGACACCCAGGCGTGGCGCCTGCCCACCCCGGCGCAAAGCCCGCGGTATGGGGCGACGGTGCCGGCGGACATCCGTTACATGGACCCGCGTTATCCAAACTATGATCTTGTCTCATGGTATGATCCCCCCGGCGGCGGCGGCATCTATGACAACATGCGCAGCCGCGACCGCGACCTGGCCCATGTTGACGAGAACAACTCCAACCCCGCCCACGGCGAAAATGCGCGGGCCCGCATGAGCAGTGTGCATTATACAAACCTCCGGCTGCATGGCTACTCCGTCAGCGAACGCATGTTCCTTTTCGGCAGCCGGCTCATCCTCATGGGCAGCCTGCGCCTCGACCGGACAAAATACCAGGACTACCAGATCACCACCAGCCGCAATGTTTACCGGCAATGGACGGAGGGCGGCGAATCCCTGCGGGCGCTGGCCGCCGCGCGGCATGAAAACGGGCAAAGCGTGGGCGTGCAGTATCTCGACGGCGGCACCTGGCGGACAAAGATGACAACGGACGCCGTCGGCCGGCAGGTGCCGATGACCGTGCCCGCCGTCTTCAGCCCGAACTGGGTCCCCGGCGAGGAGGACAAGCTCACCTACAGCGCGGGCGCGACGTGGAAGATTCTTTCCAATGACAAACTGATCGCGTTCGCCAACTACAGCACCTCCTTCAACCCCGAAATCGTGGTTGACGACGGCATCGGGGAACTGATGCCCAACGAGACCGGCAAGGGCTTCGAGGCCGGCATAAAGTTTCTCCCCGGCGGCAAAAACCTGGTCGCCGTCCTCAGCTATTTCGACATCGAGAAACACAACATCGCCATATCCAACCCCGACTACCGGCTGGGCGACGGCTCGCCCCAGTATCTCGGCTCCGGCGCCCAGCGCGTCACGGGCATGGACCTCGACCTCACCCTGGTCCCGACCAGGGACCTCACCCTCCTCGCCTCCGCCTCGTATATGGATTCCGAGACCATCGAGAGCGCCAACAAAAACCTGGTCGGCAAACGCATGACGGCCCTGCCGAACAAAACCTTCCAGGCGCGCGCGCGATACCGCCTTCCCCGCGGTCTTTTCCGGGGCTTCACCATCGGGGCCGACGTGACCTGGCACTCCGGCTGGGTGCGCGGATATTATACAGCCCCGACCAGCTCCTCCGCCGGCCGGCTTTATGAATGGCGGCCCGGCAACGTCCTCTGGGGCGGCTTCCTCCGCTACGAGTGGAAATCCGGGAAAAAAGCCTCCCACCAGCTCAACCTCAACTGCCGCAACATGCTCGACAAACTGCACACCGGCCTGGGCGCCACCCGCAGCCTTGGCCGCCAGGTGAACTTGACTTACAAGATCATATATCGTTAACCATCGCTGACCGTCCCCTCCCGGAGAGCCCGATAAAATGCCATTCCTCAAACCCGCACACCGCCGCTGGGTCATCGTCGCAATCATATTCGGCGCGATGGTGCTCAACTATATCGACCGCGTGACGCTTTCCTTTCTCGAAAAGGAAATCAAAACCCTGTTCGGCCTGAACAACACCGGCTACGCCTGGGTCGCCAACATCTTCATCTTTTTCTACGCGGTGATGTATCCGGTGTCGGGCTGGCTCGTGGACCGCTTCGGGCGGGGCGACGGCGTGCGGCGGATGATGTTCGGCGGCATCGTCGTGTGGTCCGCCGCGTGCATCGGGGCGGCCTTCACGCGGGTGGCGTGGACGTTCGGCGTGTGCCGCGCGCTGCTCGGCGCCGCCGAACCCATGGCCTACGCCGCGCAGCTGCGCGTGGTCACGGAATGGTTTCCCAAAAAACTCCGCGCCACCGCCAACAGCCTGTGCGTGGCCGGCGGCACCATCGGCATGGTCGTCGCCGCGCCCCTGCTCGTGGGGCTGAAGGAAAATTTCGACTGGCGCGCCGCCTTCCTCGTGCCCGGCGTGCTCGGGCTGGCCGCCGGCGCGCTCTGGCTGGTGTTCTACCGCAACCCGCCGCCGGAGGTGCTGGCGGAAAACACCGGCGCGGCCTCCACCGCGCACGAGCCGGCCTTCACCTGGCCGCAACTCTGGAAAACCCGCACCCTCTGGGGCGTCATCCTCGTGCGCTTCATCAGCGACCCTGTCTGGTATTTCTGCCTGTTCTGGCTGCCCGGCTACCTGAAAACCGCCGGCCTTTCCGAGCGGCAGGTCGGCCTGTTCGGCTGGATTCCGTTCCTGTTCGCCGCCGCCGGCGGCATCGCCAGCGGCATCGTCTCCGACCGCATGGTGCGCCGCGGCATGGCCCCGCTGCGCGCCCGCAAGCTCATGCTCACCGCCGCCGCCGTCCTCATGCCCGTCTTCGCCTTCACCCCGCACCTCGCCAACCCCTCCCTCGTCATCGCCATCTTCAGCCTCGTGTGCGCCATCTGCCTGAGCTGGCTGTTCACCGTGCCGGTGATGATGACGGAAACCTTCCCCACCCGCAACGTCAGCGGCGTGCTCGGCATCGCCGCCGGCTGCGGCGCCTTCGGCTCCGTCCTCTTCAACCTTTTTGTCGGCCGGCATCTCGACAACGCAAACCCCGCCGCCATCTTCACCGTGATGGCCGGCCTGCACCTGCTGGCCTCGGCCGTCCTGTGGACCATGACCAGGAAGGAAACGCCCCGCGCCGCCCGCACCCCTTCACCCTCCCTCCCATAAGTCCCATCCCTCCCATAAGTCCCATGCAAATCCAGAATAATATCATCATCGAGCCGGCCCGCGAGACGCCGGTTTCCAAGCAGACCGGCGTGCTCGTGGTCGGCGGCGGCCCCGCCGGCATCATGGCCGCCCTCGCCGCGGCGGAAAGCGGACGGCGCGTGCTCCTGGTGGAAAGCCGCGCCCACCTCGGCGGCAATCTCACCACCGGGCTGCCGCTCCTCGGCTTCCTCAGCCAGAAAAAGGAACTGATTATAAAAGGAATCCCCCAAAAATTCATGGAGCGCCTCAAGGCAAGGGGCGCGGCCGGCGACCACCAGCCCTGCCCGCTCCACGTCAGCCTGACCATCGTCGATCCCGAGATTATAAAGACCGAGGCGATGAACATGCTGCTTGAGGCCGGCGTGGAGATTCTCCTGCACACGATGTTCGCCGGCGCGATTGTGGAGGACGGAAAAATCAAAGGCGGCATTTTCCAGGGCAAGGGCCGCCGCGAGGCCGTCCTGGCCGCGCAGGTCGTCGATTGCACGGGCGACGGCGATGTCGCGTTCCAGGCCGGCGCGCCCTGCGAAAAGGGCGACGCGGGCGGCGGCATGCAGCCGCCCACGCTCATGTTCCGCCTCGACAATGTGGACACCGACAAGCTCCGCCAAAGCATCGCCGGCCGGCCTGACGCGTATCAGATGGATTTCATCCCGCCCGATTATTTCGGGAGGAACAGCCGTTTCATCACGGTCGGCCTGCGCAATCTTATCGAAAAGGCCCGCGCCGACGGCGTGGAAATCCCCACCGACCGGACGATCATCATAACCGGCATCCGCAAGGGCGAGGCATGGATCAACATGACCCGCGTCAAGGAAATCGACGGCTCCGATTCGCACAGCTTCACCGCCGGCGAGATCACCGCGCGCCGGCAGATCGACGGCATCGTAAAATACCTGACCGGCTACGTGCCGGGGTTTGAAAACGCGTGGTTCTCCATGACCGCGCCCTTCCTCGGCATCCGCGAATCGCGGCGTGTCACCGGCCGCTACATGCTCAACCGCGACGACATCCTGGGCTGCCGCCGGTTTGACGACGCCGTCGCCGTCGGCAGCTACCCGATTGATATTCACCGCCCGGGCGACAACGACTGCACGCTCGAATGGTGCGGCGACTGTTATGACATCCCCTACCGCTCGCTCGTGCCGCTGAAAATAGAGAACCTGCTCGTCGCGGGGCGCTGCATCGGCGTCACCCACGAGGCCATGGCCGCCACGCGCGTGATGCCCACCTGCATGGCGATCGGCGAGGCCGCCGGCCGCGCCGCCGCCATGTGCGCCGCCGCCGGCATCACACCGTCCGCGCTCGACGCCCAAAAACTCCGAGAGGCGCTGCGCGCCAGCGGCGCCTGGCTGCGCTAAAAAACCGAACCAATAAATTCAACTACCAATCTTCACCGATGAAAAGACCACGGATTTTTGAACCGCTAAAAACGCCAAAACACGCGAAAGCGATCCCTTCCTTTTCGCGACATTTCGCGTTTTTCGCGGTTTAAATAAAACCAACCAAAAAC
>JAITDF010000224.1 GCA_031282705.1 Opitutaceae bacterium
GCTGGTCAAAGCGGTTGCCCGTTCCGCACGGAGTTTCACGCCCATGCAATGCAAAAATTTCTTTGCACATGCGAATTATGTTTCTATCTAAATCGAAAATGCTCTAAGTGGCATTGCGACTAACCCTGTGGGCACGCCGGCGTTCTGCGGACGCAGTCTAAGTCGGCCCGCACGCCGGCCCGCACACCGGCCTCTTGCGCTGGCACGCCGGCACGCCGGCACGCCGCGACCCCGCACGCCGGTCATCGCGATTGCAGGCTGAACTTGTTCAGGCTGGCCTTGCGGCATTCGTCCATCACGAAGGTGACGGTTTTCAGCGGCGTGTTCTCGTCCGCGCTGATGAGCACGGGCACGTCGCGGCTTTGCTCCTTCACCTGCCGCAGCCACGCGGGCAGCTCGTGCTCGGCGACGGGCTTGTTGTTGAACAATATCGCGCCGGTCTTGTTGATTTGGATGAGCACGCCGTTGCTGAACTGGTTTTTGCCCGCCGTCTCCACTTTCGGCAGCGTGATGTTGAGCGTCTGCGTGGAGGCGAAGCGCATCGACACAAAGGCGAAGAGCACGAGCATCACGAGCACGTCGATGAGCGGCACCAGCGGCAGCTCGGGGCGGCGTCGGCGGCGGTTGCGGAGTCCGGTGCTCATCGGCGTTCAGAGGATGCCGCGGCCCGGCGCGGGCGCGGGCGGCGGGGGCGGCGCGGGTTGCGCGTTTTCGCTGGCGGCGAGCACGCGTTCCAGGAGCACGTCGAGGCGCGCCGATTGCGCGTCGATGCGGCGGTTCAGGTAGCCGTTGCCCAGCAGCGCCCCGACCGCGATGACGAGGCCGAGCAGCGTCGCCGAGAGCGCGTAGCCGACGGATTCGGTGAACTGCACCGGGTCGGGCATCCGCGTGTCGGGGTCGATCACGGAAAACGCGGCGAGCAGGCCGGAGACGGTGCCGATAAGCCCGATCAGCGGCGCCGCCGTGTAGATGACGTCGAGGTAGCTGACGCCGCGTTCCATCTTCATGAGTTCGAGGCGCGCGTAGGCTTTCGCCCCGTCGTAATCGCCCGGGTGGTCCTCCACGAAACTGATGATGCGCCCGAGCGCCGAGTGCCGCCCGCCCGCGCTGGGGCGGCCTTGCAGGACGGATTCCGCCAGGTCTTCGGGGATGATCGCCGCCGTCCGCAGCGCAAAACAGCGTTCGCAGATGATAAACAACGCCACAATCGAGCACAGTCCCAAGGGGTAGGCCAGCAGCCCGGCTTCCTTGATTATGCGCGTGCCTTCAATCATTGCCAAAGTCGTCATGGAGGGTGTGTATGTAGTGTGCTCTTCTGACGGGTTGAAACCCTAAAAGGTTCGGAAATTTTTCCGCGCGCCCGCGCCGCCGGGCTTTTGCGCCCCGCGGCGGCGGGTGGAAAACAGAAACGCCGCGCCTTCGTGGGCGCGGCGTTTTCCGGCGTTGTCCGGAGGCTTTCCTGGACGCATCCGGCGTTTCCGATGTTGTCCGGCGTTTTCCGGCGGCTTCCGGCGGCGTCACGATGCGGCATTCATGCGTCCTGCTCGATGAGCACCAGGCGCCCGTTGGTGAACACGGCGCGGATGTGGTCGCGATAAACCGCCGGTGCGCCGTGGTAGCCGCCCCAATACGGCCCCCACCAGCCTCTCCAGCCGCCGCGCCAGTAGCCCCAGGGGAGGCCCGCGCCGCCGTAGAAATAGCAGTCGTCGAGGCTGCGGTAATGCCAGATTTCGGACGTGCCGTTTTTGTCGATGCGCTGGGTGACGCGGTCGGGGTTGCCGAGCGCGATGCGCACCATGGGCGGCGTGAAGCCGATGGCGACGCGGCCCTGGCGCACGAGCTCCTGCTCGGCGGGCGCGAGCGAGGCGAAGACGGTGGGATTTTTTTTGATGCGCGTCTCGGGTGTGGCGCAGCCGGCCAGCACTGCCAGGGCCGCCAAACCGATAAAAAGAGATGGTGTTTTTGTTTTCATGGCTGATGGTAGGTTCCGGGGTTGAAACTGGCAGCCTGTTAGACGCCGCCCCGCCGTAAAAGTTTCACCAGTCAACCGCTCCGCAATCTCTCCGTCAACCGCTCAAAACCGGCCATGCCTGACACGCCTCCAGCCCTGCCTGACACGCTTCTGCTCTGGGACATCGACGGGACGTTGATCGACTCCGGCCACGCGGGGAAACGCGCCTTGCGCGCCGGCCTGCGCGCCGGGCTCGGCCTGGACGACGCGCTGGACTGGCTCGATTTTTTCGGGCGCACGGATTTCTGGGTGGCCCGGGCCATCCTGCGCCGCCACGGGCTCGCCGAGACGCCGGCCGGCATCGGGCGCGTGCTTGACGCCTATCTGGCGCAGCTCGGCGCGGCGATGGCTTCGCCGCCGGCGCGCGTGCTGCCCGGCGTCCGCGAGATCGTGGAAACCGTCGCGGCGCGGCCCGGAATCGCGCAGGGCCTGCTCACCGGCAACCTCCGGCGCGGCGCGGAGGCGAAGCTCGCCCCGCTGGGTTTGCGGGGGTTTTTCCCGTTCGGCGCGTTTGCCGATGACAGCGAGTCCCGCAACGACCTCGGCCCGCACGCGGTGCGTCGCGCGGCGGAGCACCACGGCGTGCCGTTCGCGCCGGAGCGGGTGTTCGTCATCGGCGACACGCCGCACGACATCGAATGCGGCAAGGCCATCGGCGCGCGGACCATCGCCGTGGCCACCGGCCGTCATTCGCTGGAGGAGCTTCGCCGGCACCGGCCCGCGGCGGCGTTCGCCAACCTCGCCGACGCGCCGGCATTCTTCGCGGCGCTCGGCCGCCCGCCCGGCCAGGGCCGCGCGGATTGAACGGGAAACACCGGCGGCCACTGCGAGCGGCTGCCGCGCCCGCCTGCCGCGCGCGACCACTGCGCGCGGCTGCTTGTGTGCGGCTGCTGCGCGCGGCTACTTCGCGCGCGACTCGATCGAGGCCACCTTGCCCCCCTCGAACACCACGCGCACCTTGTCGTCGCCCTGGTCGCCGCCCGTGGTCACGCCCACGCTGGTGCCGATCGCGGTCGAGCCGCCGCCGCCGCCCACGCCCAGACCGAAACTGAACGCCGGGGTCTTGCTGCGATACGCCCACACCTCCACCGAGCCGCCGGCCGTCGTGCGGTTATAGACCCGGTCGGGTTTGCCCAGCGCCATTGTCACCATGCCGGGCGTGTAGCCGATGCCGACCCTGCCCGCGCGGACGGCGGCCTGCTCCTCGGCGGACAGCGCGTCAAAGGCGGCCTGGTTTTTCTTGATGCGCCCGTCGCGCGTCGAGCACCCGGTGGAAAGCAACGCCATCATGCTCATGGCGAGCGATATTATGCAGATTGAGTAAATTCTGGCTTTCATATGGCAAGGTTTATGGATTTTAAGACTGGCGATGCACGCCGCCGACAACCTACAAAAAGACAGGTTGTTTGCAACAAGGTTCATATTCCGATGAAAACGTTCAAAATCGCCATTGGCTCGGACCACGCCGGTTTCAAATACAAGGAAACCATCAAATCCATGCTGCTCGCCGAGGGACACACGGTGCGCGATTTCGGGACCCATTCGGAGGAATCCTGCGACTACCCCGATTTCATCCGCCCCGTGGCCGAGGCGGTCGCCGGCGGCGAATACGAGCGCGGCGTCATCCTCGGGGGCTCGGGCAACGGCGAGGCCATCGTCGCCAACCGCGTCAAGGGCATCCGCTGCGGCCTTTGCTGGAACGAGTCCGTCACCATCTGGAACCGCTCGCACAACGACGGCAACATCATCTCCATCGGCCAGCGCACCATCAGTGAAGAGGAGGCCTTGCGCCTCGTGAGGCTCTGGCTCGTCACCGAGTTTGAAGGCGGCCGCCACATCGCCCGCATCAGGAAAATCGACGGCGTATAAGCCGGCCCGGGTGCGGATGCGGGTGCAAAAAGTGGCGGGAGGCGAAACGGCGGCGGGGGGGGGAGGAGGAGGGGGCGTTATCACAAGATCGACGCGCAGCCCGGACGGTGCGAAGCGCTGTTGCTGAAACTGGCCGCGGGCACGCTGCGGCGCAACCGGCGGGAGGTGATCATCGACCTGGACGCGACCGCCGATCCCGTGCACGGACGGCAGGAAGGCCGTTTTTTCCACGGTTGCCACGACTGTTACTGCCACCTGCCGCTCTTCGCGTTCATCGGCGAAACGGTGGCGTGGGCGCAGTTGCGCCGTGCGGACATTGACGCGAGCGAAGGCATCGTGCCGCTGCTCGAAAAACTTGTGCCCGTGATCCGGCGGCGCCGCCCGAAGACACGCATTCTCATCCGCGCCGACAGCGGTTTCTGCCGGGAGGAAATCATGGCCTGGTGCGAGACGCACCACATCGGCCATATCCTCAGACTCGCGCGCAACCCGCGTCTGCCCGCGAACTGAGGCCGCCGCTGGACGCGGCGAACTGGCGCGTGCGACCCTGCGGACCATCCGGCTCAAAATCTTGAAACTGGCCGCGCGGGTGGAAACCACCGTGAGGAGAATCCGGGTGCGCCTGGCCGGTGCGAGCGCGGCCTTTGCCGTGTTCGCGCA
>JAITDF010000226.1 GCA_031282705.1 Opitutaceae bacterium
CCGACGTGCATGGGCCTCGGCGAGGCCGCCGGCACGGGCGTGGCGCTGGCCGCGCAGTCCGGCGCGCCGCTCTCAAGCGTATCCGCCGGCTCGATACGCGCGGCGATGGACGAACAGCTGCGCGCCCTGCCCGCGCGGTTTTCAGCATCGCCGGCGCCGGCGGCCTGAATATTTTCCAACAATCCCGCAACCGCGACAATCCCGCAACCGACGAAACACCATGATGCCCAGAAAACGCCCGCCAGCATCCGCCCGCATGACACGCCCCGGTTTTTTCACGTCCGTCTTCCCGCCGTCGCCGGCGCTCGCCGCGTTCGTCATGCTTGCCGCGCTTGCCGTGCCGTCGCCGGCGGCCGCCGCGCCCACGCTTGATTTGCCCGCGCTCGTGCGCGCCCATCTGGACCGCGGCGAGCGCACCGTCGCCATCCCGCGCGGCGTCCACCGGCTGCCGGGGACCGGCGTCCAGCTCTCCGGGTTTTCCGATGTCACGATTGACGGCGCAGGCGCGACCCTGCTCGCCACGTCCTTCAGGCAAAACGCCCTGCTGCTGCGCGACTGCCGCAACGTCACGCTGCGCGGCTTCACGCTCGACTACGACCCGCTGCCGTTCACCCAGGCGGCCATCACGCGCCGCGCCGACGACGGGAGCTGGCTGGAGTTTCGCGTGCACGACGGCTATGCCGCGCTCGAAGGCGAATACGCCGTGCGCCGCGCGCATGTGTTCGACGGCGCGACCCGCCTCTGGAAAAAACACGCGCCCGATCTCTACCCGGTTTTCGTCAGGATGACCGGCCCGCGCGAAGGCCGCATCGGGCTGAATCTTCCCGCCGACCGCGTCCGCGAAATCCGGCCCGGCGACCACCTCGCCTTTAATGTCCGCCGCTCCGCCGCCATCATGCTCGCCGCCGGTTGCGAGAACATATGCGTGGAGGATGTCACCATCCACTCCGCGTCCGGCGGGGCCATCGGCGCGCGGTTCGTCGCCGGCGAAAAAAACATCTTCCGCCGAGTCACCATTTCGCGCGGCCCGACGCCGCCGGGCGCGACCGAGCCGCGCCTGCTCTCCTCCAGCGCCGACGGCATCAACTACGCTTACTCCCGCCACGGCCCGCTCATCGAGCAATGCGATTTTTCCTTCATGGGTGATGATTCCATCAACCTCCACGGTTTCTCGCTTCCCATTATAAAACGCGACGGCCCTCGCGTGCTCTGGACGGTGCGCCCGGTGGACGGCGACCCGCTTGAACGCATCGTTCGCCCGGGTGACGAGCTCAGGCTTCTGGACGCGGACACATTCGCGCCCGGCGACTCGTTTATCATCCGTTCCTTCGAGCGGGCGAATTTGTCCGGCGACTGGTCCGCGAAGGCGCGCGCTCTCTTTCCGAGCTTCAGGCAGCAGGGTAAACTTACCTTCTACAAGATCACGTTGGACAAGGATTCCGCCGCCACCGAGGGCGTCTTCTTCGACATTCCATCCACGTTTTCTTCGCACTATGTGATTCGCGATTGTTATTTCCATGACCACCGCGCTCACGGCATGCGCATCATGGCATCGCACGGCTTGATCCAAAACAACCGCGTCGAACGCGTTCAGGGGGCCGCGATCGGGCTTGCCGGCGAATATGCTCATTGGCGCGAGGCCGGCTGGCCGCGACATGTGCGGGTGACGGGCAACATCATTCGCGATACGGGCCGGGTTTTTGGGTTTGGCAGGGATGCGTCACCCTATATCAGGGGGGCGATTTCCCTGTTCGCACATCTCGAACCATCCGTGACGCCTTCCCCCGGCTGCATGCGCGACATCGTGATCGAGGGCAATGACATCGAGGTGGAAAACATCAGCGGCATCGACATCAACGCGGCCTCCGACGTGGTTGTCCGGAATAACCGTATCAAGATTTCAACTGCGGGCACGACGCCATCCGCATGTCCTCCGGTCGGAGTGCGCCACAGCGAGCGTGTGACCACTGAATAAGGGCAAGGCCTGAACTTCGACAATCTGCCCCGCGAAACCTGATGCATTAACGGCCGCGCCACCCGGCCCGATGCCAGCCGCCCGATTCTCCATGATAAAAACGATCCAGCACGACATCGCCCTCCGCGGCCCCACCGAATCCCGCGGCCTGCCCGTTTACAAAAAACACGCCGCCAAACTCCCCTTTTTCCTGCAAGACCACGGTGACCTCGTGGCCTTCCGCAACATCTGGATACGCGAACTCTCCTTTCCCCCGCCTCCGCCCATTCCCGACCTCCCTCCGCCGCCCTGCGCGCCGGACCGGAAAAATAACAAATAAAAACCTCTTGCGACCATGAAACGTGCAACACCCGCTCCCTCCGGCACACTCTCCCGCCGCAGCTTTATCAAGACTGGGGCCGCCGCAACCACCGTGTTTGCCTTCGGCGCGCCTTTCATCTCGCGCGCCTGGGCTGCGGCCGGCGCGAAATCACCCTGCGCCAACCTCGTCCCCGCCACCCGCAAAGTCCGCCTCGCCGGCATCGGCATCGGTGGCCGGGGCTACACCAACCTCACCGGCCTTGCCGAGGCCGGCGCCGAAATCGTCGCCCTGTGCGATGTGCATTTCGAGCGCGCCGCGCGCTCCTTCCACGAATATCCCGGCGCCGCGCGCTATCGCGATTTTCGCCAAATGCTCGACGAAATGGCCGGCCGGATTGACGCCGTCTTCGTCTCCACGCCCGACCACACGCACTTTCCCGCCACCCTCATGGCGATGGAACGCGGCCTCCACATCTACGTTGAAAAACCACTCACGCACACCATCGGCGAAGCCCGCGTCCTGAAAGCCGCCGCCAAAAAAACCGGTGTCGTCACGCAAATGGGCAACCAAGGCCACGCCAACGAAGGCACGCGCCTCGTCAAGGAATGGATCGAAGCCGGCGTCATCGGCGCCGTGCGTGAAATCCATAGCTGGACCAACCGCCCCGGCGTGCCCGGCGAACGCACCGTCTGGCCGCAAGGCATTCCCTGGCCCGACCCGAAGGCCAGGGGCGCCAAACCCCGGCCCTCCACGCTCGACTGGAATCTCTGGCTCAACGTCGCCCCGGCCCGCGAATACATGCCCGACATCGCCCCCTTCAAATGGCGTGGTTTCTGGGATTACGGCTGCGGCGCGCTCGGCGACATGGGCTGCCACATCATGGACGCGTCTTATTGGGCGCTCGACCTCGGCGGCAATTGCAAAGTCTCCGCCGACCAGGAAGGCGGCTCCGCCTTCTGCGGCCCCATAGCCTCCACAATCACCTACGAGATACCCGCCCGCGGCCCGCTCGCCCCGATCAAATACGTTTGGTATGACGGCGGTCGCAAGCCCGCCGCGCCCAAGGAGCTTGGCGCCGGCAAACTTCCCCAAAACGGCACGCTCTACTTCGGCGACAAGGGCATCATGTTTTCGGACAGCTACAGCAGCTCCGTCAAACTCCTGCCCGAATCACGCATGAAGGAATTCACCAACCGCCCGGCAAGGACAATCCCCCGCGTGCCCAAGTCAAACCAGCACCTCGAATGGCTCGCCGCCATCCAAGGCGGCCCCAAGTCTGGCTCCGACATCGCCGACTACTCCGCCGGCCTCACCGAGTTCGTCTCCCTCGGCAACCTCGCCTTGCGCATCGGCAAACCCATCGAGTGGGATGCCGCGCGCGGGATTTGCACCAACGCGCCCGAAGCCCGGATACTCATCAACAAAAACTACCGCGTTTACTAAACTCGGCACGCATCATGAAAAAAATTCCACTCGCCGCATTCGCCTTCACCGCAGCCTGCGGCACGTCCCTCCTCGCCGAGCGCGTGCCCCCCTCCGGCTACGTTGCCGAGGAGAACGTCAGCCAAACATGGTCCGGCAAGCCCGCCGCCAAAGCCGAACGCTGGCCCGCACCGCAACCCCTCTTCGCAAAAGACCTCTCCAACGCCGGCATGCGCCCCGGCTCATGGGAATACAAGGACGGAGTCCTCGCATCCAAAGGCAACGGCTACATCTGGACAAAGGAAGCCTATGGCGACTTTGTGCTGAACCTCGATTTCCGCGTTGAGGAAAAAACCGACACCGGTGTCATCCTCCGGTGCACCAGCAACACCCGCGACTGGGTGCAAAACTCCATCGAAGTGCAAATCATCCCGGGGGAACGCCCCAACGACAAACACAACGCCGGCGGCATCTACGATATCGCCGCGCCGAGCCGCGCTGTCGAGATCGTGCCGGGCAAATGGCATCACTACACAATCACCGCCCAAGGCTCGAAAATCCAAGTCGTCTTCGACGGCGAACGCGTGACGGCCATCGACCTCTCCGAGTGGAAGAAAGCCGGCCAGAATCCCGACGGCACGAAAAACAAATTCAAGAAAGCAATGGCTGAAGCGGCACGCGAAGGCTCCATCGGCCTGCAAGCCCACAAGACGGCGGCCTTCCGCAACATCGTCATCGAACCCGTCAATCTCGAAACACCGAAGAAGTGACCGCGACCGCTTCACACGAGCGCATGGCCATTGAATCTGAACAAAGCGCGAACCGTTTTCATCATGCAAAAATGCCACCGTCTCTTTTTCGCCGCGATTTTTCCGGCGTTCGCGGCACTGGCCTGCGGACGCGAATTGCTGGTTGACCAGACCAGGCCGGACGCGCCCTACCGCACCCTCGCCGCCGCCGCGCGGGACGCGAAACCCGGCGACACGATTCGCATCGCGAAAAACACCGGCCCCTACCGCGAGGCGCTTTATATAAAACAATCCGGCGCGCCCGGCGCGCCCATCACGGTCGAGGGCGAAGGCAACGTCATCACCGGCGCCGAACCGCTGCGCTTTCGGCAGGCTGAAAACGGCGCGTGGGTCGGCGCCGCGCCGATAAAGATGCCCTGTGTCATCACGCATCGCGGAGTCCGCCTGCGGCAGGACGCGAAAACCGGGCAATTCACCGCGCTCGCCACGCTCAACGACGCGCAGGACACGCTCACGCTGCTTCCCGGCGTCCCGCCCGACGGCTGGGAGATTTCCACGCGTTATTTTGCCGTCCGCGTGCAGGACGCGTCCCATCACCTTTATAAAAACATCCGCGCGACCGGCTCGACCAACGACGGCTTCAACCTCCACGGCGCGGGCACGGACCTGCGCTTTGAAAACATCGAGGCCTTCAACAACGCCGACGAGGGCTACTCGGCGCACGAGACCATCGAAAGCTCCATCAAGGGCGGAAAATTTTGGGCCAACGACAACGGCCTCGGAAACGTCGGCGACTCGGTCACCACGGTCGAGGATGCCGATGTGTGGGACAACCTCGGCTTCGGCGTCTTCATGCGGCAGTGCGTCTTCAAGGCCCGCAACCTCCGCGTCTGGGGCAACGGCAGGGCGCAGGTCTGGCTTTACGGCAGCGCGCGTGTTGACCTCGAAAATGTCGCGGCCCACACGCCGTCGTTCACGTCCGCGCCGTGGCGCGCCTATTTCGAGTCGAAAACCCACAAGCTCAAGCCGCCGCTCGTCATCACCGGCGACGTGACTCGCCTGCGGGAGCAAAATGTGCGGGTGGAAAACACCCCCGCGCCCGCCGGGGTTTCCCCCTGAGCCGCCGGCGCCGGCGGGCGCAACCCAAAGTTGCGCCGCCCCCTCCGGAATCGTCCATCGTCCATCGTT
>JAITDF010000211.1 GCA_031282705.1 Opitutaceae bacterium
GCCCATTCTCTTTCCTCTTTCCTCTTTCCCTTTCTCCCGGCCCACACCTGACGAAAGAAGAAAGAGAAAGAGAAAAGAAGGTTCGTCGCTTATGTAGAGAGCCCGTGAAGCCTCGGAGCAGCGGTGGTCGGCCCCGGAGCAGCAGCTTTCAGCCCCGGAGGGTCGGTGTTTCAGCCCCGGAGGGGCGGCGGCATTTAGCCGTGGGTGACGAGCGCAGCGAGGAACCCACGGAAAACGTTGATTAAAACCCCAAGCCCTGAAGGGGCGGCAGCAAGGGAAGGGCGGGGAAATGCGATGACGCGAACCGCGCGCGCTGCCGCCCCTTCGGGGCTTGGGGTTTTTATCAACGTTTTCCGTGGGTTCCTCGCTGCGCTCGTCACCCACGGCTAAATGCCGCCGCCCCACCGGGGCTGAAAAGGTCAAGCGCTGTCTCCGCTTCCGCGTAACATCAGTTAAACTCAAACCGGCAGCAGCTCCTCGATCCGGCGCGCGAGGGCGGCGCTGGAGGCTTCGAGCCAGCGCACGCCTTTTTTCACGGTGGCGGCGGTGGCGTCGCCCATCACCCCGGAGACGGAAAGCTCGCGGGTGAGCCAGGCAAACACCGCGGGCGCGCCGCCGGGCCGCAGCTCGCCGGGGTCGTCAACCCGCGCGGGGTGCTCGCGCACCGCCAGGCCCATGCGCACGAGCCGGCCGGCGCAGGCCAGCATGAGCGCGGTCTCCCACTCGCCGGCGTGGAAGCCGTTGGCCGCCTCCTGCGCGGAGAGTTCCGCCGCGCGCGGCGGGGCGAGCATCCCGGCGCGCAGGCCGAGCGCGGTCTGGATTTCGCGGAGGGTGTAAACCACCACCGGGCTGTTGCCGCCGTGGGTGTTGAGGACGGCGAGGTGGCGGAAACCGAGGCCCCGCAAATGCGCGGCCAGCGCGAGCAGGAGGCGGCGCAGGGTGCCCGCCGTGAGGCTCACCGTGCCGGGAAAACCGGCGTGCTCGTTGCTTTTCCCAAAAGTGAGGGGCGGCGCGACAAACACGCGCGCGGCGGCGGCGGCGGGAAGCCGCGGGAGCGCGTGGTTGAGCCACGCCTGGCCGAGAATCGCGTCCACGCCGACAGGCAGATGCCGCCCGTGCTGCTCGACGGCCCCGACCGGGACGATGACCAGGGCGCGCGCCTTGTCGGGCAGCGCATCGAGCCGCGCCTGCGTGAACGCGGGCAGATAATGCGCGCGGATGGGCGCGGCAAAAACGTTTTCCGCGGAGGAAACCGGCGTGTTCTCCGGCAGGCGCGGCAAAATCGCGGGGGCGCGCCGGACGGCGGCGGCGGCGGGCGGCGGCGCGTCGGCGTGCGGCGGGCCGGCGTGCGGCGCGCCAGAGGCGGCGGCGACGTGCGGCAGGACGGAGGCGTCGACCGGCGGCGGGCCGGCGGGGGCGGGGCCGGCCGGCGACGGGCCGGCGGGGGCGCGGGCAGGCGGCGGCGCAGGGTGGGCGGCGGCAAGGCGGGCACCGGCGGGGCCGGCGGCGGCGGCCGGCGGGTGGGCGTCGATTTCGGCCAGCAGGCGGGCGAGATGGCGGGCGGTGCTGCCGATGAGCGCGACGGGATCGGGCGCGAGCACCGGTGGCGGCAACGGCGCGGGCTGCCGGAAATTTCCGGGGCGGAAACCGGCGTCGCGCACATCGGCAAGACGCGCCGCGCCGGTGTCGGGCGCGACGCCGAGCACGTGCGCGGCGATGGCCTGCGCATCGGCGCGACCCGCGCCGGCGGGATGGAAATCGGGGCCGAGCCCGGCGAGGTCGATGACAAAGGTCTGGAGGCCCGGCTGCGCGCGCAAGTCGGTGGCGGCGGCGGCGACGAGTTCCCGGTTCCACGGGCTGGTGCAGAAAAACACGAGGCGGGCGAAACCGGCGTCCCTCACGCCGCCGGCGATTTCGCGGATGAGGGCGTGGGCGTCATCGGCGGACACGCCGAAGTGGGTGTGCGGATACGGCGCGAGCCCGAAACGCAACGGCGGCAGGACGAGGAGCGGCAGGACGGCCCTGGCCTTGGTGACGGCGCGGCGGAGGATGGCGCCGCCGGCGGCCTCCTCGGCGTCGAGCGGGAGGCCGAGCCCGTGGTCGGCGAACCCGTGGACGGGCAGGATGACGAGCGCGCGGTGCTTGCCGGGAAACGCCTCGAAATCGCTCCAGACGCGGTGCGCCCAGGCGGTGTCGAAGTCGGCGTCGGCCAGCCAGGTCATGCCCTGGCCCATGCTCGTGCTCATGCTCATGCGCCGAGCATGAGCCGCCGCGGGCGCGCGGTGCGAGAGTTTTGTGACCAAGCGCGTCGCGGCGCGGCGCATCGCGGCGGGAAAATGGCGGCCCGGCGGAAATACGGCGCGTGCGCTTTCGAGCAGACTTGGAAGTCTGCGGCACGCCAGGCATCGCGTCCGGCAACCGGCGCGGGAGCGCCATGTACCGCAGGTTTCCAAACCTGCTCGGGCCGAAGGCCTGCGAGTGAAGGTTCGCAAATTTAGGCCCGCCGCAACCATGGTTTTGGCGCGGCCAGAACTGTTCGTCATGGCGTGCTAATGAGCGATTGAGCCAAGTGTTTGAGCGTGCATGCAATTCCAAAGCGGACGCGTTCCTGATAATTTCCACAACAACACAACAACAATTTTCTCCCTTTCGAATCCATGTCCCACGTCTTGCACTTCCCCCCGTCACTCCGCATTCAGGCATATAGGAACATGCCCAAGCCGGGCGTGGTCATAAAGGCGCTCGCATTTGGAGCGCAGCTTGCCGTGATATTATCTGGCTATGTGTCGAATCTTTCGGCGGCGGCGAAAATTTCCGTGACACCAGAACATGAGGACTGGATCTATGCGCTGGGCGAGCCGATCCGTTTCCGTGTTTCAGTGACCGACAATGGCAAGGCTCTGAAGGATGTCGCGGTCACATACACACTGGGTCTGGAAAAAATCGCGACGTCAGCCAAAAACTCCACCATTCCGGAGGAAGGTTTCGTGTTCGATGCCGGTGCGCTCGCGTCGCCGGGTTTTTTGCGATGCATCGTCAACGCGCGCATAGCCGGGAAGCCATGCAGGGGCATCGCGACGGCTGCGGTGGAGCCGGAAAAAATCGCCCCGACCCAGACGGAGCCGGGCGATTTCGAATCGTTCTGGGAAAACACAAAATCGGAACTGGCGAAGATACCGCTGGAAGCGGAGCGGACGCTTCTGCCGGAATACTGCACCGAGATCGTGAACGTATATCAAGTGCGCATCCGCACCCTTGCCACCGGCCCGATGGCGCATCGTCAGGAGGCGCATGTTTACGGAATACTCTGCGAGCCCAAGGCGCCGGGAAAATATCCGGCGGTGCTTCGCGTGCCCGGCGCCGGCGTTCACC
>JAITDF010000273.1 GCA_031282705.1 Opitutaceae bacterium
GGAATAAATTCCCCCGTCAAAAGCGGCGAGAACCCGCCGCACTCCATAAGGGGCGGCGGCGGCGGCAGTGGCGGCGCCGGTAGTGGCACCGGCGGCGGTGTTGGCGGCGCCGGTGGCGCCGGTGGCGCCGCCGGCCAGGCGCATGGCGCGCGGGCGCGGGCGGACGGGAAACTCGCCCCACAGGCTCCAGGCGAGAAACACCAGCGCGGCGGCGAGGAACCATTGGTAGCGCTCGGTCATGCGCACGCGGTTTTCCTCGCGAAATTCGCCCTTCCGCCCGGTCGCCACCGTGGCCTCGATGATTTGCGCGAGGTCCACCCACGAGCTGGCGTCGGCGTAAACGCCGGTGGTCGCGTCGGCGAGGTCGCGCAGCGTGCCGCTTTCGAGGCGCGAGAGCACGACGGCGCCGCGCCCGTCCTTCACAAAACCGCCCGCGCCGTCGGGAATCATCGAGCCGGCTTCGGTGCCGACGCCGAGGCCGATGACGCGGATGTTTTTCTCCACGAGCCCGGCGGCGAGCGGCTTCCACGCGTCGTCGGTGGCCTCGCCGTCGCTGAGGATGATGAGGTAGCGGTCGGCGCCGCCGGGCTGTTCGCCGAAGGCGCCGATGGCGGCCTTCAGGAGCGCCTCGTAATCGCTGCCGCCCTGCGGGAGGTAGGCGGGGTTCAGCTGGGGCAGGAACTCGCGCAAAATCTCGTAGTCGGCGCTGAGCGGGCTTTGCAGGAACGCGGTGCCGGCGAAGACGATCAGGCCGACGCGCTCGCCGCGGAGCCGCCCGAGCAGGCTGCTGACGAGGAGCTTCGCGCGCTCAAGGCGCGAGGGGCGGATGTCGGGCGCGAGCATGCTGCGCGAGAGGTCGAGCGCGATGAGGATTTCGCGCGACTGGTCGAACACGGGCTCGGAGACGCGGCCCCATTGCGGGCGGGCGAGCGCGACGACGGCGAGCGCGAGGCCGAGCCAGAGGCGCAGCCGGAATTTGGCCTCGGGGGAGACCGGCGCGGGGCCGCGGGCGAGGACCAGCGAGCGGGAGCCGGCGCGCGCGCGGAGGATTTTCGGGCGCGAGGCCGCGGCGCGCACGCGGCGCGTGAGGTCGGCCAGCACAAACACGAGCGGCACGAGCAGGAGCCAGAGGAGCTGCGGGGCGTGGAAGTTCATCGGACGACGCCCGCCTCCCACGAGCCGGCGGCGGCGGCGGTGCCGCGGCGTTTGCGCGAGAGCAGCGCGGCGAGGAAAACACAGGCCGAGCCCGCCGCCGCGAACCCGGTGAAAAGCTCGGTGGTGACGAGGTAGGACTTGGATTCGAACTCGATTTTCTCCGCCTGGTCGATGGCGGCGAACGCGGCCCGCACGGTCCGGTTGTCGTGCGCGCGGAAGTATTGCCCGCCGGTCTCGCGCGCCACGCGGCGCAGCGTCTCCTCGTCGAGGTCGCTTTCGATGTAGCTGTGGCCGGGCAGCTTGCGCCCCTGCGCGTCGAGGTTGGGATAGTGCACGCGGCCCTCGCGCCCGGCGCCGATGGTATAGACGGGGATGCCGCGCGATCTGGCGATGCCGGCGGCCTGCGCGGGCGTGAGCGCGCCGCGGTTGCTGGCGCCGTCGGTGAGCAGCACGACAAAGGCGCCCTTGCGTTTTTCGTTTTCATTGCGCCCGGCCTGTTCGAGGCGCGTGAGCGCGATGCCGAGCCCGTCGCCGATGGCGGTCTGCGCGCCGACGAGCCCGACGCGCAGGCGCTCAAGCTGGCGCGCGAGCCACTTGTGGTCGAAGGTGAGCGGCGCGAGCGTGTAGGCGTGGTCGGCGAACACGACGATGCCGATGCGGTCGTGGGGGCGCTCGTTGATGAAGGCCTGGATGACGGGCTTGATGGCCTGGAGGCGGTTGACGCGCTCGCCGTTGCGCTCGTAATCCTCGGCCAGCATCGAGCCGGACAGGTCGATGGCGAGCATGAGGTCGTAGCCTTGCGTGGTGACTTCGCGCTTGTCGTCCACTTTTTGCGGGCGCGCGAGCGCGGTGACGATGAGCGCCAGCCCGAGCGCGGCGAGCGCCACCGGCCAGCGCGAGATGCCGGTGAGGGACGGCCGGTGCCACGCGGAGGCAAAGGGGACGAGCAGCACCGGCACGGAGCGAAACCCGCGCAGCCAGAGCACGAGCGGAATCACGAGGAGCGCGAAAAACCAGGGCGGGTTATGGAAAATGAAGGTGCTCATCGCGGAGAAATCCCAATGCCTGAAAAAATCCCAAATCCCGAAATCCCAAATCCCAAAAAAATTTCAAATTCCAATGCCCAAATCCCAAAAGGGGCCGGGCGGCGGGGCAGGGCGGACCGGGCGGACGCGCGCTTCCGGCGGCGGCGCGCCGGTTCGCCGGCGCCCTCCAAGGCCGGACGCCCGTCGCACGCGCCGCCGTCGCACACGCCGCCCCTTTGGAATTTTGGATTTTGGAAATTGGGATTTTTTTGGAATTTGGTCATTGGGATTTGGGATTTTTTTTCATGCGGCAGCCCTCACCATGCCGCCATCCTGGCGCGGAAGAAGCGCACGAGCGCGTCGAGGCGGTTCTGGTCGGTGCCGACGACGAGGCGGCTGTGCGTGTCGGGAAACAGGTCGCGGAACGCGTCGTCGCGGGCGGCGCGCCAGCGGGCGTGGGCGGCGCGCTCGGCGGCGGAGCCTTCGAGCGTGACCAGGCGGCCCGTCACCGGGTCGTAGGCGGCGAACGGCTCGCCGGCGGGCAGCGCGCGCTCCCACGGGTCGTCCACCCGGAAACCCATCGTCTGGTAGCGGCGCCGGATGAGCGGCCAGCCGTCGGGCGCGGGGCGCGGGGCGAAATCGCCCAGCCAGATGACGATGCTGTGGCGCGGCGCGGCGCGCGCGAGGAGCTGCCAGGGGATCGCCACCGGCGCGGCGGCCTGCGCCAGCGGCGGCGCGGTTTGCGAGAAGAGCGACGCGGCGGCGTGCATGATGGGGCCGCGCCCGCGCACGGGCTCGCGCAACGCGTAGCCGGCGGGCGAGGCGCAGAGGCAGCCGACGCGGTCGCGGTTCACGGCGCCGAGCAGCATGACGAGGCCGGCAAGCTCAAGCAGCGCCTCGCGCTTGGATTGCGCGCCGGAGCCGAACTGGAGCGAGGGCGCGTCCTCCAGCACGACGATGAGCGTGACCTCGCGTTCCTCGACGAATTTCTTGCGGTAGGGTTCGCCGAGGCGCGCGGTGACGTTCCAGTCGATGTCGCGGATGTCGTCGCCGAACTCGTATTTCACGACCTGGTCGAACTCCATGCCGCGCCCGCGGAAGGCCGAGCGGTATTCGCCGCTGAGCACGTTTTCGACCGCGTGCCGCACGCGCCATTCGAGTTTGCGCAGCAGCGCGATCGGACTCGTGGTGAGCGGAAGCGGCGCGACGGCGTCCGGCGGCGGCGGCGGCGGCG
>JAITDF010000286.1 GCA_031282705.1 Opitutaceae bacterium
GGCTTCCTTGTTGGCGGCCATCTCGTCCGGGGTCTCGTAAAAGTCGGCGCCCATCATCACCACGTCCTCCAGGTGGCAGCCGCTGCGCACGAAGGAGCGGATGCCGATGACGCTGTGCTTGATGAACGAGTCCTCGATGATCGAGCCGTCGCCGATCACGGCGTAGTCGAGGGCGCATTTGTTGAGTTTCGAGGCGGGGAGGTAGTTTTCCGTGGTGTAGATGGGGTCCTCTTCGTCGAAGAAATTAAAGGGGGGCAGGGGTTGCGCGAGCGCGAGGTTGGCGTCGAAAAAGGCCTTCACCGTGCCGATGTCCTCCCAGTAGCCTTCGAAGATGTGGGCGTAGAGTTTTTTGCCGGCGAGGAGGCCGGGGATGACTTCGCGGCCGAAGTCGGTCATGGTGTTGGCGAGCGAGTCGAGGAGGGTGGCGCGGTTGAAGACGTAGATGCCCATCGAGGCGAGGCAGTATTTCCCGCCCTGGCCGGCCTGGCGGAGGCGCGCCGCCAGCGCGGGGCCGAGGGCGAGGCTGTCGATGACGGCGGGGGCCTTCGGCTTCTCGACAAATTCGGCGATGGACAGGTCGTCGCGCACCCGCATGAGGCCGAGGCCTTCGACTTTCGCGGCGGGCACGGGTATGGCCGCGATGGTCACGTCCGCGCCGGTGTCGATGTGCTGCGCGATGATTTTCGCGTAGTCCATGCGGTAGAGCTGGTCGCCCGAGAGGATGAGCACCAGGTCGTGGGGGATGTTGCGGAAGTGCACGAGGTTCCGGCGCACCGCGTCCGCCGTGCCCTGATACCAGTCGGCGCTCTTCTCGGTCTGCTCGGCGGAGAGGATGTCCACGAAGCCGCCGCCGAACGGGTCGAAGCGGTAGGTGTTCTGGATGTGCCGGTGCAGCGAGGCGGTGTTGAATTGGGTGAGGAGGAAGATCCGGTTCAGGCCTGAGTTCAGGCAGTTGCTTATCGGGATGTCCACCAGGCGGTATTTCCCCGCGAGCGGCACAGCCGGTTTGCAACGTTCCATGGTGAGGGGATACAGACGCGTGCCGCGTCCGCCGCCCATGATGACTGAGATGACTTTGTGTGTTGGCATGACGGGATGGTGGGTTGGAGGGATGACGGGAGGGGATGGAGGAAAGAGGAAAGAGAAAGGGAAAGAAGGAGGGAGGGAGGGATGGGTCGGGGGCTATTGCCTTGCGCGAGACTGGCGCGCCGGAATACTTTCGCCAGTCAAAACCACTCAAACGCGAACCTTTTTTTAATAACATGTGCGGCATCGTCGGCTACGTCGGGAGGCAAAAGGCGGCCCCCATCCTCATCGAAGGGCTCAAACGCCTCGAATACCGCGGCTACGACTCCGCCGGGCTCGCCGTCCTCCAGGGCCCGCGCATCGAGGTCGTCAAGAAAACCGGCCGCGTGGACGTGCTCGCCAAGGCCGCCGCCCCCCGCCGCCTCGCCGGCGCCACCGGCATCGGCCACACCCGCTGGGCCACCCACGGCGGCGTGACCGAGGCCAACGCCCACCCGCACCTCAGCAGCGACGGCAGCTTCGCCCTCGTCCACAACGGCGTCATCGAAAACCACGCCGCCATCCGGCGCTTCCTCGCCGCCAAAGGCTACACCTTCGCCTCGGAGACCGACACCGAGGCCCTCGTCAACCTCATCGCCTACCACCACGCCAAGGAACCCGAGCCCGCGCCCGACACCGGCAAAAGCCGCTTCCTCGAAAGCGTGCGCCGCGCGCTCATGCACGTCGAAGGCGCCTACGGCATCGCCGTGCTCTGCGCCGCCTGCCCCGGCGAAATCGTCGCCGCCCGCAAAGCCTCCCCCCTCGTCCTCGGCGTCGGCGACCGGGAGCACCTCCTCGCCAGCGACGTCGCCGCCCTCGCCAGCCGCACCCAAAACGTCGTTTACCTGAAGGACGGCGAACTGCTCCACCTCACGCCCGGCCGCTTCGCCATCATCACCCAGGACGAGGAGGACGTGCCCCCCGTCGTGGACCGCATCACCTGGGACACCGCCGGCGCCGAGCTCGGCGACCACCGGCACTTCATGGAAAAGGAAATCTTCGAGCAACCCGCCGCCCTCGAAAACGCCATGCGCGGCCGCTTCTCCGAAGACGGCAGCACCGCCAACTTCGGCGGCCTCAACCTCACCCCCGCCGAACTGCGCCAGGTCGGCCGCCTCGTCCTCCTCGGCTGCGGCACCGCCTGGCACGCCTGCCTCGTCGCCGAGCACCTCGTCGAACGCTTCGCCCGCCTCCCCGTCGAAGTGGACTACGCCTCCGAGTTCCGCTACCGCAACACCCCCCTCGACCGCGACACCCTCTTCTTCGTGATGAGCCAGTCCGGCGAGACCATCGACACCCTCGGCGCCCTCCGCGAAGCCCGGCGCAAAGGCTTCAAGGTGCTCGCGATCAACAACACCGTCGGCTCCAGCATCGCCCGCGAGGCCGACGGCGGCATCTACCAGCACGTCGGCCCCGAAATCGGCGTCGCCTCCACCAAGGCCTTCACCTCGCAACTCCTCCTCGGCGCCATCATCGCCCTCTACATCGCCCGCATGCGCGACATGAGCTACAACGACGGCCTCGAATACGTGAAAGCCCTCAAAGCCGCCCCCGGCCTCGTCCGCCGCGTCCTCGCGCAAGCCCCCCGCATCCGCGAAATCGCGCGCCGCCACGCGCACTACAAGGACATGCTCTTCCTCGGCCGCCTCTCCCTCTTCCCCATCGCCCTCGAAGGCGCGCTGAAACTGAAGGAAATCTCCTACATCCACGCCGAAGGCTACCCCGCCGCCGAGATGAAACACGGCCCCATCGCCCTCGTGAGCCCCGAATGCCCCGCCGTCTTCTTCGCCCCCAAGGGCGAAATCTTCAACAAACTCGTCTCCTCGATCCAGGAAATCAAGGCGCGCCGCGGCCGCACCATCGTCATCACCACCGAAGGCTGCGAACTCCCCCCCGGCGTGGCCGACGAGCTCATCCACCTGCCCGACTGCCACGAAGCCGTCCTCCCCATCGTGGCGACCATCCCCGTGCAACTCCTCAGCTACTACATCGCCGTCGAACTCGGCTGCGACGTGGACAAACCCCGCAACCTCGCCAAATCGGTGACGGTCGAATAAGGCCCCCCTCTTTTGAAAAGCCCGCGCGGAGGCCTTTTTTGGCGGGACGCAGGATTGGAAACGTAGGATTGGAAACGTAGGGCAAGCGTCCCGCTTGCCTGATCGGGACGTAGGAGTGGGACGCAGGGCAAGCGGGACGCTTGCCCTGCTTGGTCCTCCACGCCTCTGCGTGAGACA
>JAITDF010000219.1 GCA_031282705.1 Opitutaceae bacterium
CGGGGCGTGAAACGCAAAATGAGCGGCTGCAAATTGCGAAGTCGCTCCACCCAGAAAACCATGGCCCTCAAAATCAGAACCATCCAGATTATCATTAACACTAATTAAACAGTATTGGGTTTAAGCCGGGAGTTTGAGTTTGCCCGCCGTTGCGCGGTCCTGCCGTGACGCAGACTGGCAGACCGCGCCACGGGGCGCCGCCGCGCCGCCGGTCTGTCGCGGCGCCGGGCACGCAAGGGGTCATGGAACTTCCATGCCTCCGGAATTGAATAGCGTTTCCGGCGGGCCCAGGCGGCTTTCCTTCATCCCGCCGAAGTCCAGGACGAATTTCTGGGCCACGATGCCGGGATTCACTATCCAAAACTTCAATACATGCCGTCCGGGCGCGGTGATTTTGTGCGTGCTGGTCTGGATAATGACATTATCGGCAACCCATTTCTCCCATGTCTTCCGGTTCATGCTTTTGTTGATGGAGATAATTTGCGGGGCTTCATCATCAATCGATACCGCGTATTGCAGCCCCTGGGGCAGATTGTGATAATTGAGCGTCGGGCAGAAATAAGCGTGGAGTGTTGCGGCCCCCTTGCTGCTCGAATAAAATTCATACCCGGCATGGAGGGCGTCTCGCTTTCCGGGAGACTGCGCCCGAGCCGTCACGGGGAAGAGCGCCAGCCCGCCGCCGGTCCGGCCGATGCCCGGAATGACCGTCCACCCGGCTCCTTTTGCGCCGCCGGCGCGTGTATAATGCGCCGCCTCCATTGATACAACTCCGTCCGCCTCATAAAAAACCGGCCCTTTGGCATCCGCCGGGATCAGTTCTTTTGATGTGACTTGCGGGAGATTCGCCGGCGGCGGGGATGTCGCGGTGGAATTGGCGGGGACGCGATCGACCGCGGGCATTTCCTGAACCTCCAGCATTCGGAATGCAACGCCCTTGCCGATATGCGGCTGATCCATCATATGGTTCCACTTGCCGCCAAGCAGGGAATTGTATTTTTTTGAAATCGCCTCGTCATTCGCATAAAGCCGGACGGCCTTGTCCGCAAGGGCGTTTGCCCCGGCGTCCTTGCGCGCGGCCGCGTCACGGTTGAGTGCTATTGTCGTATAAAGCTCCTGAAGGTTCGCGTTCGCCTCGATCGGATGCAACACCAGTTCGTAATAGGCGGCTTCGTATTCAGGCGGAAGCAGGCCGCCCGTCCGCCGGGCCTCGGCGAGCAGGTCATTATATTCCCGCGTGACCCGCTGCGCCTCGTCATAATGGTGAATCGAATAGGTGCCAACATCAAGAACCTCGGGTTTCGCCCTGTTGTTATAGCTGGAATGCTTGAATAGGATTCCGCCGATTTCCGCCCCGAACCCGCCGCCAAACTGGCCGGCGGCCCAGTTTTCCGCGTAGCGGGTCAGATCATCCGCCCCGATCTTGTCCGGAGCCCACGCGTAGTCCAGGAAGAAGGAAATGGGGAACTCCATGGGCTTGATGTCGCCGACGTTTACGATCCAGATCGTGCGCATATTGTGCTCATAGGCCAGGTGCATTTGTTCCCAGACGCGCGAGATGGAATTGCTGTTAATCCATTTGTAGCTTCGCGGTCCGCCGACGAAATCGAAATGATAATAAACGCCGGAACCGCCGGGGCGGGACATCTCGGCCGCCCTGGGCACGCGGCGGATATTGCCCCAGTTGTCGTCGCAGAAGAGGAGCGTGATATCGTCCGGCACCTGCATGCCTTTGTCGTAATAATCCTGGACCTCCTTATATATGGCCCAGAGTTGCGGTGTTTCCGAGGCGGGTTTGCCCGTGACGCCGGAGATAATGGCGCGCTGGTCGTTTATAATGCGCGTGAGAAGTTCGGTTGGCGTGCCGTCCCTGGTCATTGGGCGGTCACGTTCGCCGCGCATACCGACAGTGATGATGCTTTCCCGGCCACCCATGCGCTCGATTCCCTTTCTCCAATAGTCGCGAAAGCTCTGTCCGTTGGTTTCGTAGTTCCATTCGCCCTTGCCGTGCCGCTTCCACTCATTGGCATTGCGCATCATGGGCTCGTGATGCGATGTGCTCATGACGATGCCGTATTCGTCGGCGAGCCTGGCATTCAGCGGGTCGTCCTCGAAAAACCTGTCGCGCCACATGGCGGGCCACAGATAATTGCCCTTCAAGCGCAGCAGCAGTTCATATACTTTTTCATAAAGTTTGTGGTTCCGGCCCCCGAACTTTTCGTCCGACCAGCCCGTGAGGCAGGGTGCCTCGTCGTTGATAAAAATGCCACGATATTTGATTTTCGGCGCATCAACCAGCTGTGCGCCGGATTTTATATGGATCTCCGGTTTTTTCTTTACCGGCACGTCCGCCCACCAATGCCAGGGCGAGACTCCCATTTGTTTTGTCAGTTCGAATACGCCATAGGCGACGCCGCGCTTGTTGCCGCCCGCAATGACCAGCGCGCTGGCGACGCTTTTCATGGGATGCTCCACGGTTTGTATCAAATAGGCATCCCACCGGCCTTTTATCCCGGACAGGTCGATTTTTTTGTCCCGGGCAAGTTTTTGAATGCACTCCGAACCCTCCGGGGTGCCGAGAATGACAGCCGTCCGCGCCGTCGCGGGAATCCGGTTTACGATTTCGACCCTCCGGCCTGTCACCGCCTCGACATCCTGCTGGAAAAACCTCGCGGCGTGATGGACGAGGGCCTCGTCATTGGCGCCGGCATGGATCACGGGCACGTGGCCGGGGTCCAGAAGCGCAACATACCCCGGACATTTTTCTCCGCTGACGATTTGCTGCGCAAAGACCGGAAGGGCGGACAGGAGCAGGAAAGGCATCAAAAAGACGCCTTTGTCCCGCCATGCATGTTTTCTTAAAAAATACATTGCCATATGTTTCATATAAAATATCATTTTCCGATTACATTGATTCCCCGCCGGCATCCTTTAGCTTTTGGAACAGATAATCCTTGATTGTCATCCGGTCTTTTTCAGGCGTGCCGCGGTGGATGAATATGCACGGGACCCCGACCTCCTTGCAATGTTCATAAAGTTTCAGGCCAAAGTTTGGGGAGTGGGTGGCATTGCTCTGCTCCTTGCCGACGTTTGGCGTGCTCTTATACAAAAGGAAAACCGGCGGATCATCAGGCGTCACCAGTGCGTATGGAGAATACTCTGCTATCCACGGGAGTATTTTCTCCCGGTTCGAGAGAAACACGTCGAAGGATTCTATTTTTTGTTTGTAATTTTTTTTGAAACCAAAGGCATGCGCGCCATACTTGATATTGGGAATCCATTCCTTCATTTGTTTTGGATCAAGTGAAGTTTGGGCTGACATGACGGCCACGCAGAGGAGCCGGGTCGATTCCCGTGAGACAGGATCATCACTTTTGGGGTCGGCAAAATCGTCGTGGAAAGCCAGCCACAGGGCCGTGCATGCGCCGGCGGAGCCGCCTGTGGCCGCAATGCGTGTTTTATCAATATTCCACTCCTTCGCCTTGCTGCGCACGAATTGCAGGGCTCGCGCGGCGTCGCCCAATGGTCCCTGCACCGGCGGTTTGATGCCGTCGGCCTCGGCTTCCTTGATGTAGCGATAATTGACCGATACAACCGATATGCCCCCGGCGAGGTATGCTTCGACCGTGCCGTAATCGGGGGCTGAAACACTTACTTTGTCCCCGCCATTCCATGCTCCGCCGTGGATATAGAACACCACCGGGGTTGGCGTTGGCGATTGAGCTTTCCAGAAATCGAGGACATGCTGTTTGTGTTTGCCGTAGGCGACATTTTCGTAAGTCGGGATGGGCGGCGGCGGCAAGCCGGGTTTGGATTTGCGCGCGGAGGCGGTGCCGTCAGGTTGAGCGGCGGGTGTTTTTTGGGAATCGTCTGGCGAGAGTGATTTTGCCTGAAGGGTTCCTGCCGCAGCCAGCATAAAGATGCTGGAAATGACCAGCGCGGCGCCGAGGTTTTTAAAATGTGTTTTCATAAGAATAATACCTTCCCAGTGTTTGTTGTTTTATTGTGCGGTTTCAAAAACGCCGGTTTCGACCAATGGCCTTGCGGGCGGCGCCGAGCAGGGCAACGACCAGAATCATCCACGGGGAATGCGCACCGCCGCCGCTTCCACCGCCGCCGAGGTCGCCGTTCAGGGTGCCTTCGTTTGAAGGCGGCGGCGGCTCCATTTTATAAATATCGGTCCATTGCGGCGTGGTGACTTCGTTGCCGGGCGTTATTTTGCGGAGCGCGGCGTTGCCGCTGTCGGCAACCCATAGGATGCCATTTGCATCCATTGCCAGGCCCGAGGGGTGGTCGAAGCGCGCGCTGGTTCCCGTTGCGTCAATCATCGCGTGTTTGCCCGCGCCGCCGGCTATCGTCGTGACGGTTCCGGAGACAATCTCGCGAATGGTGGAGTTGCCGGTGTCGGCCACAAGCAGTGCGTCTCCATCAACCGCAAGCCCTTGGGGTGCGTTGAATCGCGCGTCAAGCAAGGCGCCGTCGGCGAAGCCCGCTTCCCCAAAGGCGCCCGCGTAGCGTGTGACTTGATATTGGCCCGGACCGGGAGCGAGATCGACGATGCGGATGACGTGGTTGCCGGTGTCGGCCACGTAGAGCACTTGGGCGGTTTGATCGTAAGCCAAAGCCGTGGGTGTGTTAAAACGGGCGGCGGCGCCCATGCCGTCATCCGTGCCGGAAACGGCGGGTTTGCCCGCGATCGTGATAACGGCGTGGCCATAAGAGATCATTCGTATCGCATGGTTGGCCGAGTCGGCGACAAACGACACGCCCACCTCGCTGTCGGTGACAATGCCCCACGGAGCATTAAAGCGGGCCGCGTTGCCAATGGCGTCGAGCGTGCCCGTGCCGCTTGCGACCGTGGCATTATGAACCGGGGCGTTTCCTGCGATGGCCACGGGGAAGGCTTCACCTGCGTGCGTTTTGTCGGGGTCGAATTGATAGACGTTGTTCGCGCCGGCGTCGGAAACCTGGAGCATTTTCAACGGCGTGATGGAAATGCCGTTCGGGCTCGCGTATTTTCCAGCGGGATTGCTGAAGCGGGCGCCGTTGATGCTTGAGGCGTTGGCCGTGCCGGAGACCCGCGCAAATCTGCCGGCGGCGTCGATGCGATTGATCGTCTTGAGGCCTCTGTCCGTAATATAAATATCACCAGCCTGATCGATGACAAGCGCGACGGGTTGCGAGAGCCACGCCTTGATGACGCGAAGGGTGGAGGCATTGCTTGTCGCGTTGCCGGCGTGGTTGAAAACGGTGTAGCGATACTGCCAGCCGTCCATGGACGCGCTGACATTGGAAACAACGAGCGTGCTTGATGTCTCGCCCTCCATCGTTTCCCAAGTGGCGCCGCCGTCCTTGGAAACCTCCCACGCGCACGCGGGGGCCGGGTTTCCCGCCGTGGACGCGGTGAGCGTCAGTTTTTTCCCGGCGACGACCGACTGCTCGGCGGCCAACGCCTGCCCGGCCGACGG
Source organism: Opitutaceae bacterium (assembly GCA_031282705.1). Lineage (GTDB taxonomy): Bacteria > Verrucomicrobiota > Verrucomicrobiia > Opitutales > Opitutaceae > Termitidicoccus. Next base: position 5,466 of record JAITDF010000219.1, read on the forward strand.
AGCAATTGCGATGGTGTAGGGCGAGGGGCTGTAGCCGGTGCCCTTCAGGCTGGTGACGGCAATGTATCCGGTGTCCGGGATGCCCATTGGCACGGTGGCGGTTATGCGCGTGTCATCGTTGATTGTCCATTGTCCGGCAGGCACGATCACATCGCCGATTTTAAGCTCGATGGCATTTTCAAAATTGACGCCTTGCAAGATCACCGTCCCGCCGCGGGTGAGCTCGGGATACGTGACGCCCTCGATGGTCGGAAACGGATTTATGCCCATGACCACGCGCCCGTTGAGATCAACAAAATTGGCATATCGGTTGTCAAAAACAACGCCGTCGCTGGAATCCGTCGCCGGCGGGTTGGCGCGGATAACCGTGAGAATGGTTATGCTTTCCCCGGCCGCGCGCGCGCCGGTGACGGCGGCGGTGAAATGTTCGCTTTGAGGGTTGCGCCCGGAGGCACGGCTGGCGCTGGCAAAAACGGGCGTCGCCGGCGAGACTGTTTCGCCAATGGCGGATGCCGCGCCAAAATCGAATTGCACCTGCCTTGGCGGGGCGGACGCCTTGCTGTCCGCGGTGTCGATTTGCGCGTCGTCCCGCGCTATCACCTGAATGCCCGCGCCGGGAAGCGCGGATGCCCCCGAACTGATTATATTTTGCACGTGCCAGACAGGCCCCACTGTATAATTGCCCGCCTCGGCAAACTCGAATGTATCAAGCACGAAAAGCGCGCCGTCGATCGCGCGCAAACGCACGTCGCGATGATGCGTGATCGCGCGTCCCGCGGAGTCGAGCATCACGCGCGAGAGGCTCGCCTTGTGCGCGAGGGCGTCATCCTGCGCGGTCGCCTCAAGGAGGCTGGAGCCCGCAGCGGTGAGCAAAGTCGTGGCGGCGGGACGGCCATCGCCATCGGGCGAACCGGACGGGAGAAGCGACGCGCCGGTGATGCCGAAGTTCGCGACGAGATCGGGATGGCTGCTTTGCCACTTTACGATTAGATACGCGTAGTCGCCCAGGTTGAGTGAAAGCGCGCTGACCGCGACATCGGCGGTTTCGCCAGCCGCGACAGCGGGCGAACCGCTCCACGCGCCCTGCACCTGCACCTCGCCGCCGTCGGGCTTGACGCCGATGACGGACTCGATGCCGACGGAGACCGTCTCGGGCGACGCGCCGGTGTTTGTCACGCGCAGGAAAAATCCGCTGACGCTCGCGATATTAAGCGGCGCGGCAGCGTTGGCGGACGCCGTGGCCGCGCCGGGCCAGCGATGATTGACGAGCCAGCGCGTGGGCGTGTTCGCGGCAACGCGCCCGCTGGTGGCGAGCAGGTCGGCGGCGGTCGCGCCCGCGGTGGCCCATGCGTTTTGCCGCTGGTTGGCGAACGTGTTGCCCGCGCCGGCACCGTGGAGAAGCACGGACGAGCCGGATGTGTATAGCGAAACCGCGCCCGCGCTGTCGCCGGCATTGCCGCCGTGGTCGTGGAGATTTAGTGAAACGAAAGCGGCGCCGACGGCAGGGTCGCCGCCGGTTCGCATGTGAATCTTGTCAAAGCGAGTGTCGCCCTGATCATCGACGCGAGTCGTCAACGCGACTCCGGGCAGTGTTTCGGGCGTGAGCGACGGCGTGGCCGCAACGGCGCGGCACGCCTCGACGAGACCGGCCATGTCGGCGACGGCCATGCTCTTGTTGAGTTCGAGATAATCGCTGATGGCCGAGGCGGCGGCAAAATAGTCGGCACGGCCGTGCGCATAACCCAAACGCTCAAACGCATGCATCCAGTAGCCGAACCCGTCGTCCCAGTCGCTTTCTCCGTAATCCGGCAGGACACCATTTGGCGCAATGGCAACAGCGTGACGCGAGATCGACGCCACTGCGCCGGCATCCTTGAGCTGGTTTGCATAAACCCCGGAACCCGCGGCGGCATCAAGCTCGTTTGCGAGCAGTACGATGGAATGCAGCCAAAGGCCGGCGGCGGCGCGGGAGTTTTCCACGGTGTCGTTGACATGCTTCCAGTCGTTCCAAACGGCGCCGGCATAGGCGAGCCATGCGGCGCGATTCGGCGCGGCGGCGAGCTTGGGAAGATTTGCAACAGCGGCGACACCTTGCGCGGCGGATGCCGCGCGCCCGTAACTGCCGTAGTCGGGATTCGGCTGGGCGAGCAGGGCGTCGGCGCAAGCCCCCAAGCTGGCGGCGAGCGCGCTTTGGGCGGCATCATCGAGCGCGTAAGTTGACGCCGCGATTTCCGTTTCGCCCAGGCAGCGATAAATGCCCGCGAGGCTCGCCAGCCCCCGCGCAAGTTCCGCCGTCTGCCGGGCCGCCACATCGGGATTGGCGCTGCTCATCGCATTGGTCGCGGCGAGAAGCGCATCGCGGGCATTGGCGATGAAGGCGTCGCGTGAGATGGCCGCGTAACTGGAAAGATCATGCGGCGTTTTTGAGACGCGCCATGCCTGCGCATAGGCGTATTCGAGCACGCCGGCCGGCACGACGCCGCCGGACGCGAGCGCCGCCTCGATTTGCGTGACATTGGCGGCGCGCTGCATGTCGAGTTTGCGGTCGAGCAGGCGCAGATAGTTTTCCCTGGCGGTCTGCCGCCGGGTGTCCGTGTCGGTCGCCGGCCAGTCCGACGGCGGCGGGAGCTCGGTCGCCGTCGGGACGTGCTCGTAAGTGAACTCCAGTTTGGGCGCGTCGGGAGAGGATTTGTTCTGAATGATGGTCAGACGGCGGTTTCCGCTGGCGTAAAGGTGGTCTGGATTGATGCGAAACCAAATCATGCCATCCTTGGAAATGGGAACGCCATCGGGGCCGTAAAAGTCAGCCAGCGCGCCTCCTGACTGGAAGAGCGGCGCAAGATCAAACTCAAACGTTTCGTCAACTGCGCCGTCCTGTGACGTGATGTTGGTCACAAAACACTGCTTTATCAGGCGCACGGTGGGGCGTGGATCCACTACTGGAATCCCATCATTCGGATTGCTGGCGATATTGTAATAACTGACACCATAAATGCCGGTCAGCGCAACGTCATCAGTCGTATCGCCAGGTGTTCCCGGGTCAAACATTTTCCCGCTGGTGTCGTTTTTTATGTCGCGAGGGGGCAGGTTCGGCGTGTAGGCGTAAAGCGCAAGGCCGGTCGAGCCGTTTCTATAGCCCAGTTTCAGCGTCAGCCTGGCTGACGTGAGCGGCCCGCGAATGACCGGCAATTTGAATCCCAGATGGGAGCAGGAGACGATTTGATTCGCCCCGGAACCTGAGCGGCCGACCTGCCCTTCCTCGGTCGTGCCCGGCGTGTAAAGCAGGTCTTCGTTATATGTCAGTGTCCTGTCGTTTTCATTTGCAACGTTCGCGGGCACCGTCGAGTAATCGTGATGCATGTAGTCGCCCGTGACGGTGACATCCGGCGGCGCGGCGGGTGCAAGCGATGCAAAACACGGCAGGGCCGCCATTATATAAAAAAACATGCGGATCGTTTTCATGGTTTCTGGAGATGCGGGGCCGGTTGTTTTTTCCTCTTCTTCTTTTGGGGGGCGCGGACGGCGCCGTCGTTGTATTCCGCCAGCGCCTCCTGCATGGCGAGGATGTTTGCGCGGGGCATGCCGGGGCTGACGCCGCCGCCGGTGGAAAGTATGATGCCCCTGCCGCCGCTTTTTTCGAGCACGTCGAGCGTGGCGGCGCGCACCTGTTCCGGAGTGCCCCGCACGCCTATTTCGAGCGGGGGCACGTTCCCCATGAGGCAAATGCGGTCGCCGACACGCGCCTTCACGGCGGCAATGCCGGTCTGTTTCCCCCAGTTGAGCACGTTGAATCCGGCGTCGGGCAGGTGTTCCAGGCACGCCTCGATGGACGCGTCGTTGTGGTATATTTTTATCCAGTCCCTCGGGAATGCATCGCAGATGCGCTTGAGATAGGGATGGCAAAATTCCGCGTAGCAGTCTTCATTCACAAAGCCGACGATATCATCAAGCAGCAGGAACCCCTCGACGCCCGGGCCGCATGCCTCGGCCTGCGCCTCGATCCAGTCGATGGCAAGCCGGGTGGTGATGTCGAGCAGCCGGTGCGCCCACTCCGGCCTGTCAATCAAGTCCATCATGAACTCCGTGGTGCCGCGCGCAAAGGCGGCGGTGCACAACGGGCCGCGCGAGGCGACGAGCGGCAGTATGTAACCGTGATCGAGGATGCGCCGGCGATGCATGTGCATGCGATGCAACGCGAGCGCCATGTAGCCGTCGCGTTCCACATCGACATGCGGGAGGTTTTCAATGTCTTCGATGCGGAAAAGCATGGGGCTTTGCCCCGGCGGGCTGCCGGGCCAGAACTTTATTCTCGCGCCAAGCGCCGACGGCTCGGCGGCCATGCCGTATTCCATCCACCACGGCGGGATGAACATGATGCCGGGAAATTCACGGTGCAGTTGCAGGTGCGCCTGAAACCAGACCTCGGGGTCCAGATAAAAGTCCATGTGGCTGAGGCCGAGGTAGCCCGGAATCCACGGGCTGTCGATGATCAAGGCCATCGGCACCCGGTCGATTTTTTCAAGCCGCGCGGCTTTCTTGAAAACATCCCACTGTTCGGGTCTCATGTTATGATAAAGGTTTCGCGGGGATTGTCAGAAGGAGCCCTTGATGCCGGCGGTCCACATCGCGCCAAGGAGGTATTCGTCAAACAGACGGCCCCGCTCGTTGGAATAGATGCGGCGGGATTCATTCAATATGTTGCGTCCGGTTATGAAGAAGGCCGGCTGGATGCGGGAGCCCTTGAATTTCAATTTATATTCCACGTCCAGATCGAATGTGATGAAAGGCTCCCGGCGGCGGGTGTCATAATAATAATCGGCCGGGCCCTCGTCGGGGAACTGGTAGGTCTGGACGAAGGTCTCGTCCGTCCACACGCTCTTCAGGCGCACGGAGAGCCGCCGGTTGTCGAACCAGATGCCGCCGGATGCGCTTCGGGGCGCGGTTCCGCCGGCGAGTTTTTCCTTTTCCATGTTGCCCCTGTCGAAGAACACCTGCGTGTAATTGGCAAAGAGACCGGTATGGCGGAGAAAGCCTGGCAGGAAGGTGTAGGCCTGGCTGTATTCGAGCTCGAAACCGCGCATGGTCAGCCGCCCGCCGTTGTCCCACCGGGAGCGATACTTTAGCTCGTCATCTTCGTTCCAGGTCACCCAGCCGCGCCGGTAGATGACATCCTTGATGTCATTGCAAAAGACGCTGGCCGCGAGTTTGCCGGAGGGTTCGAAATAATACTCAAGCTCGACGGAGTAATTGTTGGAATACTCCGGGCGCAGGTCCAGATTGTCCACGTTTTGCTCGTTGTCGATTTCGGTTTCGTCCAAGTCTGAAAGGTCCCAAAGCTGTCTCACTCCCGGACGGTGGAGCGCCTGGGCGAACCCGGCGCGCAGCAGGAGGTTGGGCGTGAAGGCCCACCGCGCGGAGGCGCTGGCGAAGAAATCGTCGCGGTCAATCGTCCTCCATTCGCGCTTTCCACCCTTGTATTTCACGTGCCAGTAGGTCTCGTCCTGCGGCGAGACCGGCAGCCCCAGCGCGACCATTTCCGCATCGGTATAAGGCATGGGCAGCGTGTTGATATGCTGCCCGGTGTGCTCCCAGCGCAGCCCCGCCTGCACTTGCAACCGCCCGAGCTTGGTGTTGCCCATCACGTAGGCGGCGGGGATTTCCTCCCAGTAATTGACGCGGTTTAAGAACCAATCCTCGTATTGCGCATATTGGTCTTCGGTGAACCAAGGGTCTGCGCCGCCCGGTGAGTGCTCGCGGAATATTTCGGCCAGCCGGGTGCGACTCGGCATTCTGAGCGCCACCGGCGTTCCGTCCGTGTTGTATATATTGATGCCGAAGTGATTGTTGAACGGTCTCGGCGAAACCCAGTCCAGATAATTGTCGTCGGCTGTGTATTGGACGCCGTCCGGCCCGACAAAGGTATAGGCCGCCGAGCGCTGAGTAATCCGGTGAATCATCGCCCGGTAGGACACGCCGGCCTTGAGAAAGGCGGGGACGGACCATGGCATGAGCCATTTGAGATTCAACGCGCCGGAATAAATCTCCTGCTCGGCGTGGGACCGCGCGCTTTCGACGCCGCGCCTGTAGGCGACAAAATTGGCGGGGTTGCCGACGTCCCGGTCCACGACAATGTTCCATGCCGTGGAATCGGCGTCGGAGCGGGTTGCGCCAAAGGTCAACCCGCTCATGTAGGCGGTGGCGCCGCGAAAGTAACCGTGCCCAAGATTGTCATAATCGTTGTAGGATTTTGAATAGCCGAAGCGTCCGTCGAGCGTAAGCCCGCCCCGTTTGTAGGTGAAGCCGGGCATGATGGTGCTCGTGGCACCCTTCTTGGTGCGGCTGAGGCCGTCACCCAGTTGCAAGGCACCCGCGCCGTCGGCGGGGCGGATGTAGATGGGGGTGGTGTCGGGCGAAGGGGCGCCGCTGATGAAAAAGCGCGTCGTGTATTGGTGCATCTCGACGTTGATGCTCGCGTAATTCGCGCGCAGCTGGAACCGCAGATTCCTGGTGGCTTGAAAGTCTATGCCGAGGTCCAGGGCGTCGCGGATGTTGCGGTTGTCCTGATCGTAAATCCGTATGTCGTTTGTGTAGGGCGGGGCGAGCCCGGTGGTGCCATAATCATAATACTGCCGGAGCCGTTCGTAATGCGCGAGGTAGTCCGAGCGGCTCGCCGAGATCGAGATGCCCAGTTTTTGGCCGAAGTAATTGTCGGTAAAACCAATCTGGCCTCCCGGAAGCACCTTGCGCATATGCTGGTCGCCGAAGCCGGGCTCCTTGTCCAGTGACAGATCATAGGAATTGCCCGACAATTTCAACGACCAGGCCAGGTGCATGCGTTTCTGATCCAGCGGGCTTTTGGTGCGCACATTGATAATGCCCGCCAGCGCGTCGGCCTCCAGTTCCGCGGTGAGCACTTTGTTGACTTCAACGGATTCGATGCTGGTCAGGGAAAGTTGCTCAAATTCATATTGTCCTATATTGTCAATGCTGCCGGAAGCGGAGCTTGCCAGGCGATTGCCATCCATGGTCACGCCCACGTATTTGGGGTCCAGGCCGCGGATGCGCACGACCCGCGAGTCCTCCGCGCCGGTGGTGATGCCGGGCATGTATTTCAAAAACTCGGCCACATTCCCGTCTGCGATGTCGCCAAAGAGGTCGGAGGACACGACATTTTTCATGCTCATGGAACGCTTCTGCTCCATGTAGGCCTTGGCGTTGCCCTCGCGCTCGCCGGACACAACGAATCGCTCCAAAAGCACAATATCCTCGTCCTTTTTCGCCTGCCTGCCGGTTGTGTCATCAGCGCCCAATTCCATTTCAAATTCGACCGTGCCCCCTGGCGGGACTTCCACCGTGAAGGAGCGCGTCTGCCGTCCGGAATATCTCAGGATGAGCGCGGTCCGCCCCGCCGGCAGATTGTCCAGACGGTAATGGCCGCCGTCCTCGGACACGGACGCGACGGCCGTGCCTTCCACCGAGATTTCGGCGTTGCGCACAAACTGGTCGGACGACGCGTCGTAAACACGTCCTGCGATGTTTCCCGTTGCCGCCGGCGCGGGCGTTTGGGCGCGGGCCACGGAGAGGGCGGCGACGATTGTCAACAGGCGGGTGGCGAGGGTCAGGGCTGCGCGCGCATAATGGGATGGCGGAGTAGGCATGGTAAAAACGGGGGAGGAATTTGGAGGAGATGCCGCCGCGCGACGGAGTGTTCCGGGCTGCAAGCAAGGGCGGAAGGGGTTGCTTCCCGCGCATCGCGGGCGACAGCCCCGCGGTTTGCGGCCGGCGCAAAATGCAGCGACTCCCGCCCGCGATGGCCGGATGCGGCACGGCGTCGCGGCGATGCACCGCGGGAAAAAGCAGGGGCGGGACGGCGTCCGGGCGCCGAATGCCATGAAACCGGCGGACGCCCTGTCAGGAGAGGCGGCGGTGATTCATCACTGCCATGCGCCAGCCGGACGGGCCGGTTTGCCTGGCCTCCGGTTCCGATGCCGTGCCCGGAAATTTGCGGCGGCACCGGGCCGGCGCTTCCGTGACGTGTATTTATAAAATGGCACCGCCATGCATGACGGCGCCCGATAAAATTTCCATTAAACCGTCGGGGGGGGGGGGCAAATCATTGTAATTGAATATGTTATGTAATTTTTTTGGCCGCCATTCAATTCATGTCCACGAAAGGCGGGAAAGGAAAAGAGCAGGATGTGCGACAGATGCATGACAATGAAAAAAACAGCGTGGAAAATAATAGATGGCGTCCGCAGGCGAGGCGTGGGTCGATTTTATAAAAATTCCAATTCTTTTGGCGGCTGGCAAACGGGAGGGTGGTGGCGGGTGGTTTTGAACTGGTATTTTTTAGCATGGGAAGCGTCAGCATAAAATGGCTTTTTTGCGCATTAACGGCCCTTTTTGCGCAAAGACGCGTCAAGGAAATGCGTGCAGACAGAAACGGGGCGCAGGCGCGCGGCGCGCGGACGGTGTTTTCCCGGACATGGGCAAGAACGGCCCCGCCGGGGCCGCCCCTACCGCCTCCGGCCATTTTTCAGACCGTCCTTGAATTTATTTGCAGGGCAGCCGCAGTCGCGGGCGCAGGCGGATTTGTTTTTTTGGAAAAGGCGGACAACCAGCCAGACCGCGGCGGCGGCTGTGATGACGAGGGCGGCGATGGTTTGGGCTTCGGAGGACATTTGTTATGGAAACCTCTAAAAATTCAGTTTTTAACCGCGAAAGGGCGCGAAAGGGCGCGAAATAGCAGACCGGGAGAGCTGGATGATTTGTTTAACTGATGTTACGCGGAAGCGTCCATTTTCGTCCATCGTTTATCGGTCTTCTGTCCCCCCGGCCCACACCTGACGAAAGAAGAAAGAAGAACGATAACCGATGGACGATGGACGAAAATGAACCATTATTTTGAACAGAAGGCAACAAAGGCAACGAAGATGAAAACAAAGAAAACATGTGAAATAAAAGGCGTTCTTCGTTTCCTTCGTTTTCTTCTGTTCAATAAAAACGAACCATTGAAATTAACCGAGGACAGGTATGCGGTCAATCAAGTGGAAAGTGTAATATTATGAGATATATTTATAGATTCGAGGAGGTGGCGGACAAAGGCGGCGCGGCTTTCGAAGCCCGCC